>NZ_SFBV01000104.1:0-23423 GCF_007095585.1 Microcystis sp. M_OC_Ca_00000000_C217Col | reverse complement strand
TTATAGATGATTTCCTGACCTAAGATCACATTTTATTCTTTTTTCCACTTCAATCTAAGAATTGAGAAAAAAGCAAAACCTTATATTATACCATAAAAAAATTATGCAAGAGGTCTAATCACTAAATAGAGCATTTAATTGATTATTATTCATTCTTAATTCTCCTGACTACTGACTCCTAACCCTCACAACAATTTTTGATTTTTGCAAGAGGTCTATTCTAAGGCGCAATTACGCTCTGAGAGAAGAATTGGGCTTGCAGATGTCAGTCACGACTATTGAAATTGGTATAACGTCCCTTAAATGAGTTACACCAAATAAGTGACCTAGATCGTGTGACTGGTAAGAGGGAGAGGAACAATCTATCCTAAACAGTAATAGAGAGCTAGATAGCAAAATACTCCTTAGCAAGATCTCGCTCTAGCTCTCGATGTGGAATACGAGAAGACAGACAAGGTTAGGTCAGACCTAATTCTGTCGAAATTGTTCTTAATTTTATCGACATTTTAGCGACTACTTGCGCTCAGGAAGGTACTTATATGGATCAGCCTTTTGAAAGTGATGTTATGGAGGACTTAGCCGCTAATTCCTCCTTTGCCGATGAGGGAGCCTTCGATGCTTGGGAAGGTATGGAAAGCGAAGGTTTTGAAGGATTTGAAGCCGAAGACAGTTTTGGCGAAGACCAATTAGGATGGGAAGATATGGGAGGAGAGGGCTTTCTGGGAGAAGACGAATACGAGGCGGAATTAGGGGAAGATTTCGGCGATGATTACCTCATCGATAGCGGAGTCAATGATTGGGATGCCCTAGAAGAAGCCGTTGCCGATGCCCTAGACGCGGAAGACAGCGATGAATTTTTCCGACAATTATTAGGAGGAATTAGCCGGGTGGCGGGGGCAGCCCGTCGGGGAGCCACCACTGCCAGCCGGGTAGCCCGGGGGGTGGGACGGGCGGTCCAAACTGCCGGACGAGTAGCTGGACAGGTGCAGCGAGTGGCAGGCCAAGTGCAGCGAGTGGCGGGACGTGCCGGACGCGCTGCCAATCCCTTGGCCAGCATTTTGGGGCAAATAGCACCACTGCTGCAACAGTATGCCGCCCAGGGCTTTGATGAATTGGATGCCCTAGAAGACTTAGCTGATTTATTTGCCGATGAGGAGCTAGATGAGGCTTTACCCGTAATAGCTGGTATAGCAGCCCGCACTATGGTTAGACCGGTGCTGCGCCGTGCCGCCCTCAGTAGTCCTCTCCGTCGTCAGATCGTTCACAGTACCACCCAAGTGGCTCGAAATCTAGTCCGCCGTCAGGGATCGGCTGCCCTGCGAGCTTTGCCGAGGATAGCTCAGAGTGTCGGACAAACCGCCGCTCGTCGTCGTTTATCCCCCAGTCGCTTACCGCAAGCTATCCGACAAACCGGGGCGAGAGTGGCGGCGCAACCCCGTTTAGTACGGCAGTTATCCCGTCCCGCCCCGGGGATGAGAAGAACTTCTGTTCGCCCCGGCCCCAGTCGCGGTGGTCTGCCCCAGCGCCTAAGACTACAAGGACCGGTGGAAATTATGATCACGCGCCTATAGCTATTTCTGCCCTTGCAATTAGGAGAGAAAAATCATGTATCAAGCCTTTGAAACCGATGTCATGGATGACTTGTTTTACGATCAAGTGGAAGGCCCCGCCCAAAGGGGCGACTATTACGATAGTTACGATGCCGGGGATGAATTCGGGGAATACGATCTGGCCGAAGCCGATGATGATGCCTTTATCGGTGGTTTAATTCGCGGCATCGGATCGATGCTCGGTAGTGGTCAGGGATTTGACGAGATGGAAGACTGGGGAGAACAGGGCTACGATTCTGGTTTCGATGCCCTGGAGGATGCCCTGGCCGATGCCCTGGCCGAGGAGGACACGGACGAGTTTTTCCGACGCTTGGGACGCATCGCTCGCAATGTGGGACGCAGAGTCGGACAAGTTGCTGGAAGAGTGGGCCGGGGAATTGGTTCCGTAGCCCGCGTGGTCGGACCGATCGCCAGTATGATTCCCCTACCGCAAGCGCAATTAATCGGACGTATTGCCAACGTGGCCGGAAGACTTTTGGCTGATGAGGCCGATGAGTTTGAGGCTTTGGAGGACTTATTTGACCTGGCCGAGACGGAAGATGCGATCGATGCGGCCGCTCCCTTTGTTTCCGCCGTTGCCCTGCGGACCGCTATGCCCAATATCTCGCGACTACCGCGGCAAACTCGCCGGCAATTGGTCAGTAGTGTCAGCCAAGCTACACGCACCCTCGCCCGTCGTCAAGGGCCGGCCGCCGCTAGAGCCGTGCCTCGCATTGTGCGCGGTGTTAGTCGTACCGTTGCCCAAAGAGGTTTACCCGCCCGGTCCGTGGCCCCTGCCGTGCGTCGTGCCGCCGCCCGAGTCGCCCAAAGTCCTCGCACCGTGCGCCGTTTAGCCCGTCCGCTCACGACCACATCTGGCCCGAGTCCGCATCGCCCCGGCCGGCAATCGATGTCCGGGGGACGACCTTGCCCCACCTGTGGCCGTAGCCATAGCTATCGTCTGCGCGGACCGGTAACTATTCGCATTCAAGGCAGTTAGGCAACCAACCGCAATGGGGGCAGTATGGGAACGAGAGCTTTTCTACACAATAAAATTTTAGATCTAACGGCGCGAGCGCGTCGTCTAGTCAGGGTAAATTATGCTTCCGTGGGGATTCGCCCCCAAGATTTACCCTACGCTCCCTCTCCCGACCATTTTCGGGCAGCTAATCAACGTCTGGCTAAGATTGATCGCCAAATTCAGCGTCGTCTTCAGCATCTACAAGGGACGTGGAACGAGTCACCGATAGAGCGAGTTTTAATCGATATAGCACTGGTAGAACGGGAAATTGACCGCGCTCGCCGTAGTTTTGGCCTATTTTTTGAAATTTTTAGTCAAAGGGGTTCCTCTTTTGCCGCCGCTCTCGCCGCCCATGATCTGATCGCGATCGATTGTTATCGGGCTGTTCGCGAGTCCTCCCCGGGATTATTTCGCGCACCGATGCTCAAACCCTTGTGTTATATGGAACACGGTTTCTCGCCTGCTACCATGCGTCGTGGAGTTTTGCTGACTCGTCTTTTGGGAGAACCTAATCCCTTCCCGATTATCCGGATTCCTTGGGATCGAGATAATCCTTGGCAACCGGTCTTTATCCACGAAGTAGCCCACAATCTGCAAGCGGATCTGGGTATCTGGCAGGAAAATCGTCAAGCGGTGATCCGTCGCATTCTCGGCACCAGTGGCGACCCCAGTATTACTCGCATCTACGGACGCTGGCATAAGGAAGTTTTTGCCGATTTAGCGGCGATTTTATTAGCAGGTCCAGCTGCGGCCTGGGGAATGGCACTTTTTCTGGCTCATCCCGCTCCCCGTACCCTTACCTATCGTCCCGGAGGAGCGCACCCGACGGCATATCTGAGGATTTTGATCTTAGCGGAAATGTTGCGACGGATGGGATTTGGTCAAGAGGGCGATCGCTTACGGCGCGTCTGGCAGCAACTCTATAACCCTAATCGTTTTCACCGTCTGCCGGCACGTCTGTTAACCACCTCGGAATTGTTAATTCCCCATCTGGTGGATGAAATTGCCTATCAAACCCGTCGCAATCTCGCCCAACAGGCCCTGGCGGATATTATTCCTTTTTCTGAAGATGATGAAAAAGCGATTCAAGCTGGTGCTAGACAATTAGTCCACGGAGAGGTTCCCCCCGATTTACCGCCGCGATTTCTGGTCAGCGCCGCTAGTTATGCCCTCGCTACTGGTCAAATTCCCGCCCGTCAGTTATCCAATCGGGTTATTAATCATCTTACCTCCCCTATTCCCCCATCTTCACCCAGTTTTAAAGAAATACAAGCCGCTTTGCTCTGAAAACTTAGGAATATAGGGGATAACTGATCACTGAAACAACCCCAACACCTTTTTTCCTTGCCCTGATAAATTATGAACACTTCATCTGGCAATCCGTTTAATTATAGTAGTGCCATGGCCAAAAATAATGGCCTGATGGCGAACAGTAGTTCTCGTATGGCGTTGGATAATCTTCTGCGGCGAGAATTAAAAGTCAGCGATCCCAATGATGCCAAACAGATAGCAGAGGCATTACTAAACCGCTATAAAAACAATCCTAGAGCATTAGCCATCAACAAGGAGGCGGAGGGAGTTCCCTTTCTTTTGGCTTCTGGTACACCGATGGCCTTGCAGCAAGCCCCCACATCCTCCGATGCAGAAATGCAGCAAGCGATCAATGATGTGGAGCGGGATTTGCGGGAACTGACCACCAACTCCATCCTCAAGGACGTGACCCCAGAATTGGAAGGCTGGGCGATGGCAGTTCGTTCTGCCATTCAGGAAGGGGTGAATTCGGCTCGTTTTGCCCTCGATCCCAGACAGCGGGATAAAACCTTCGGCATCCGTCGCACCTTGGGGGATTATGCTCGCCTGGCGCGGCTGGTTGGGGCGCTGACTCCTACCATGAGCCTCATCTATCGCAAGTTCGCTCAGAGTTTGGATGAAGTGGCTTCCGTCTTATTTGTGATGATGGGTGAAGCACTCTCTAATGTCGGCTTCGGCGGTCGTTATCTCTTACAGGCTCCCTATAGCGAGTTACAAGTGCGCCGGGATGCTGTTATCTATGCCCTGCGGAATTTAGTCGGGGCAACTCAAGAGGCTTATGCTCCCAACGAATGGCCCAGAGGGATCGATGCCTACCGCCAGCTTTTCCAACGGTTGGAAGAACAGGGACAAGGCGATCTTCGCGCTCTCCTGGTTGAAGGCGAGTTAAGTCGCGTCATGGATGCGCTCATTCAAAGGTCTGGTCAGGGTAGTGTCGCGGGTTTGCGCCAATTAGGGGCAACAGCACAGTTGGATGTCGAACGCCTGCGGCGCCTAGTCATCGTTGGTAAGAACTTGATCTATCCTGCTGCTCCACCTCTGACTGCTTTTCTGGAAGCTTTGCAGCTTTTTGTGGATGGTTTCGAGCCATCCGGTGGATTCCGGTTGCTGCGGATTGCCCGACCGCCGATTTTGTTCTATGGCCTGTATGGGATGTCCGCCTTTGATGAAGCTGAAGAAAGGCTGCTACGGCTGATCATTGAGCGCAATCAGCTTGCGGATAAACTGGACTGCTATTTGCAATGTGGCTGTACTTCTAAAACAGTTCTCTGCCAAATTGTTCTCGATAAAATTCTTTACGATCTCGATCGCGCGATCGACCTCTATGCTGTGGGGACGCAAGATACTAACGATCCTCTGAAGAAATCGCCAGAAAAACGGGCAGTTGCCTATAGCTACATCGTGGATGTTTTCCTATTTCCTAATCAGCCTAAAGGGGAAGCAAACCTTGAGCGAGGTCGCTGTCTCCTAGAAAATGATACTACAGGTTCCGAAGTTTTATTACCTGGCGAACAGGGTAATTCCCAACAGTACCTCAATCATCTCATTTATCAAAGTTGTTTGCAGATTCGCAAGGATCTTTATGTTTCTTCTGGAAACCCTGAACCCGCTGACACGAGGGTACTACTAGCACTTCCTGAAAATGACAAAACAATCAGAGACTTAGTTTGCCAAGAATTACAAGTTCAAAAAGACATGGAAGGTCGTTGGGAAAATCTGGTGCAAACGATGGCTCCGTCGTGCATACCATTTAGGAATGTTCGATGGAATAATTCAAACAATAAACACTCAGTATCAGGAGTATTTAATGTCATGAACAGCCTAATTAATCGAGCTTTACAGAGAGCTTTAGGGAAAACCGAAAATGATAGCCAAATCGATCTTGAAGTTAAATTTGAGTTACCAGGTAACTACGAAGAAAGCCTGAAGATTGTTGCTGATAAGCTCAGTCCTAAACTAGGCGAGTCAGCCCAAAATCTTGCTGAAGATTTTGATGATTTAGTTAATGACAATCCATTAACTGAGCCATGACAATTATTGATCACCGATTCATAAACTGGCTCTTCGGTTTGTGTTATGCATTAGCGATTTTTGTCAATTGTTTTTTATCTAGAGCGAACTAATCAATTAAGTCTCTTGCCAGATAAGGATTTAGTCGATTTATGCCCCCCTATCGAACCATACCAAGTAACGAAGAACCCATAAACTTAGAGTTTTTAAGCAGGAGAGTACGGATGATGACACCTAGTACGAAAAGAGAAACTATACCAGAACCTAACACAGTAATTCACAAGAGGATTCAAGGCATTACTGAGGCAATTCTGAGCCTTGCTGATGCAAAACTAGCACTAAGTGTTGGCGAGGAAGCAGGAAACAACACAAATTCCGCAAATATGACAACAGCTGGATTAGCAGATATCGCCAATGCTATTAACAATTTGCAGCTATCTGTGAAAGTACCTGCTCCAAACATTTCCATCAATATCTCTGTCTACATACTCCTCATTAACCTCAATATCTTTATCTGGTGGTGGCTGTGTCGCAATAAACGAGACAGGATGGGTTGTTTGATGAACAATATGCGGCAATCGAAATTATGGGATCAAGCAATGAAGGGATACAGTGGAAAAAATGAACTTGAAAAGCGATTTACATCTATCTTTGAAACGCCTGTAGAGTCTATCGGTTTAAGAGCAGAATCTTTAGGTGAACCAACTCTACAAGAGGAAGAGGAAGGAGAACAAAAATGGATGGATTGTGCTTTAAAGATCGAGGATTTGTGTATGGAACTGTTGGGTTCTTTTGAGGTTAAATCCCCTGAAGCCGGACAACAAGCCGCTCCCCCAGCACCACCACCGCTAGAATTATTTCCTACTTCTTTAGAGGAGCAACTGACAGAGGAAAACCTAGCGCCAGCCCTGCCCTTACTTCACGAACTCAGTCAAGTTGAAGCCAGCTTGACACAAGAAGATCTGGACGTTGCCAATTTAGATCGTCTAGAAAGACAACTGGAAGTCCTGCAAAACAAATTAGCCGAGCATCCAGATTTGTTCAATGAAGATCTGGCCAGGAGTGCCTCAGAACCCTTGGGGAACAGTAAGCTCGCCCTGCGCTACCAGCGCCTGATCCAACTCCAGCAATTACGTCAATTAATCCTTCAATATTTTGCCTCAAATAGTTAAATCGCCGCAAGGAATCCAACCATGACCTACAACACCACAGAAACCATTCAACGCTTGTGGGCAACCTTTTTGAGAGATCAATTAGGAGCGATGCCACCGGAAGAGCGCCAACAGTACGAACAGCAACTCGAAGACCGTTTCGGTGAACTACTCAAGGGGGCGGCCGACGGTTCCAGTAGTCCCGATAGTTTCCTCGATTTAATGGGATTTGGACCCAAAGGACCGATTCCCTTCGAGAACGTTTCCTATCCCTATATCCAGCCAGATTTCGATGATTCCGTCGTTCCTAGTCAACTCCACGCCGCCGCCGAACTGTACTATATCTACCAACACGAACGGATGAAAGTTTTTCAAGTCATCCAAGTGCTGCAGCGTCTGTTTAGAGAGGGACGGATGCGGATTCAACGGGGACCGGGGGCGCGAGGTCTATATTTACTTGACAAATGGAAACCTTTGCGCTATACGATCCGCGATCGGATGATGGCCTATCGTCGCGCCTTTAACTACGGTAATGCCCAACCAGCTTCGGGGGCGATCATTAACCGCAATTTTCACCGGCAATTAGTCGGGTTTATGGTGGCCGTTGCCCAATATTTCCGGGATTTATTGATCGGGGAAGTAATTCGCGGTGGCACTCTCATTGAACAGCGACCCTTTGGCAGTATCGGCACGGTTCAACGCATCGGCTTGGATCTGCGCTATGCTCTCGATCGCTCCACCTACGGTAACATTTTGGCCCTGACGATGGAAACGGGACATTATCTCAATACGGTTCTCAACCTTTTGGATGCAGCCGATATCAAAAAAGCCTTCGATGCTAATACCAAATGGGATGTGATCGAAATCGTCTCCAATCGCTATCTGGGGGGTATTGCCGAACCTTCCCAACGGGCAAAAATGGCGGAAAGCGGTCGTCGGATTCTGCAATTTGTCGCCGATAACGACTTTAAAACTGCCCTTGACCCGATTTTATTCCAATCGGAACTCAGACCCATGGGTCCCCATTCGGAAGCTTGGTTAGCTGCCTATCGCATGACTCCCGAAGGCCGGGCTTTTCAGGGGGTAACTCCGGCGCTACGCAGTGTTATCGGTTCGGGGTCTGCTGGGGTGTAACGCTATTATTTTAGAGGTGTCCCGATGAGTGCCGCTCTTTTGCCCGATTTCTCCATTAACCTCAATCAACGCCGTTGGTCTTGTGTCCTCGATCCCAACCTGGCCTTATCGGATTATGGTCTGCTCCTGGTCAAACAATTAGGACGATTTCTCGAATTATGGATAGCGCGAGAATTTTGGCATCTAATTGATAATAGCGATGTTTTCGATCGCTGGCGGCCTTGGCTAGAAGCGTCCCCAGAGAAGGGCAATTGCCCATCCCTTCTTACTCCGGAACTTTCTTCTCAAACCCGTCGCACTTTGCGGGAATGGGAAAGACTGCGACTAGAGACGGATTTAGGTAATCATCATCTATTTTGGATCGGCGATGGGCTTGGTGAATCCCTTTTGCCCAAAGAAACCGACAGCAGTTTAGTCAGTCGTTGGGAATGGTTAGCCCGCAGTTTAGATAGACAAATTCACACCGATCTGCTCGGCTATGCTTTCCGAGATGCGATCGCTTTGAGTGCCGCCTTGGGGTCGGCCTTTATCCTAACCCATCGCTCCCCGGAAGATCGGGCCCGCAACTTACCCCCAGTAATCTGTTCTACCTTGGAGAGTTGGGGCATCAACTGTCAGGAAATTGACCAACAAGATGCGATCGCTGCTTTGGAACGGGAACAATTACGCCAGTTATTCATCCAGTCTGGAGTCTCCAAATTGCTCTGGATGGGATTCCACCCAGTGGTTCTGCATTTAGTAGTTCCGGAAGCAATCAGGATCGATCCTCCTCCCAGTTGGTCCGAAGATATTTCTGCGAGCGAATTGGAATTAGAAGACTGGTCAGAAACTAGGGGAGAAAAAATTGATTTTTGGCAGGGTGCAAGGGGATTTTGGTATGAGATTTAACGTTGAAAAACCTTCCTTTTATTTTTCCAACTGACTTCTTACCCAATTCCGAAATGCTTTTACTAACTCTAGGTAATCTGTCTGGCCAGCTTGTTGTAAAAATATAGCAATTTCTAAGATGGGTAAATTAGGAAAAAATTGACTTGTTGGGGAGGTAATATAAGTGCCATTTTGTAATTGTTGGATGACCAGAGATTCCCCATTATAAACCCAAACCTCTGCCACGCCTAAATCTGCATAAACCTGAAGGCGATTTTGAGAACTGCTGGTGACATCAATTTCTATGACTAAATCTGGTGCAGGGTCTTCATTTAAGTCCAGTCGCTTTTTCCCCCGAACCGCCTCAATATTATCAATGTAAAAGCATTCATCCGGTTCTGCACCACTCAATTTAGGGCGTTTAAAGGTGGTAGAACCAAGGGGATAAATCGGGACTGCTGATTCTTCCGCTAGGGTTTCGACAAAGCGACCGATGAGGGTTTTACTAAATTCGTGTTCTGGGGAAGGAGCCATGATTTCTAAATTGCCACGATTGTAGGTCAGCCGCAGACGGCGATCGCTCATTTCTTCTAGCAGCGTTTCGTAGGTTTCCCAGCTAATCCCGGACAGGTGAATTATTTCAGCCGGTGGTGCGAGCAGTGTTGCAGTCATAGATTCAAGCAAAAATCCCATGCTTCCATTTTAGAATACTGATAACTGATATATGAATAATTCACGACCAGATAGTGCCAATTCCCTCCGTATTAACCAACCAGACTTAGTAATGGTGGCCGTTGCCGGTCAAATTGCCCATCCGGTCGGTCAGGCTAATCCCTATCGCATCGGTCATGATGGCATACCCCGAATCCTTCCGGCCACCGGGGGAATTGTCCTCAATCAACGGGTTGGCGATCGCTGTGTGGGTTTAATGGGGGATCATATTGAGCCGGGGGTGGCTCTCCATAATAATAGTCGGGAAATTATCGGCAGTCGTCGCGGCCCCAATCTCGCCCTGATTACCTATGCTTGTCTGGGCAATCGCGCTAGGGTGATTACCGGTCCTGCCACGGGTCAATCGGGTCTGGTGACGGGAAAACATGGGGGAGTAGACCACGTTTTGGTAGATTTTCCCCCTGCGGTTTTGCGTCGCTTACGGATCGGCGATCGAGTGCAAATCTATAGTTATGGTTTGGGGTTAAAATTATTAGACTATCCCGATCTGCGTTTATTTAACTGTTCCCCCGATTTCCTGCGGCGTTGGGGTTTAATTCCGGGTGATCGCGGTTTACAGGTCCCCGTGACTCATTTTGTCCCTGCTGCCGCTATGGGTTCGGGATTAGGCAAAAATACGGTCTGGCGCGGTGATTACGATATCCAGCTATTTGATCCGCAACTTCGCCGTCGCTATCGTCTCGATACTCTTCGATTCGGCGATTTGGTTGCCATTGGCTCGGCGGATACCCGTCACGGTCCTAGTTACCGTCAAGGTCGGATTACTTTCGGGATTATCGTCCATGGCGATAGTACGGTCAGTGGTCATGGTCCCGGGGTTATGCCTTTACTAACAGGTTCCTGCCAACGTTTACAACCTCTCTATGATGGCGGGGCTAATTTTGCCGCTCTGTTTAATTTGCGATCGCTACCCCCCGCTCAAGTCTATTCTCCTCTGGTCAATCCTTCCGGAATTACTCCTCGGTCTAGGGAAGTTTCTGTTAGTCACTAGACCTCTTGTAAAAATCAAAAATTGTTGTTAGGGTTAGGAGTCAGGAGTCAGTAGTCAGTAGTCAGGAGAATTAAGAATGAATAATAATCAATTAAACGGTCTATTTCCAGATTTTATGTAATTTAATCCTTGTTTTTGCCGTTTTTGAATCCTCAAAAATTAATTATGCAAGAGGTTTACTCTTAGTTTTTTATGGTTGAGCTAGAAACTCAATTATTGTTAAGTTTTTCTAATTTATTGGCAAGTTTTTCTGGAAAATTTTACAATGATCGAGCTTCGTCTTGATTAAAACCTCGATGGTTCTTCGTTACTTGGTATGGTTCGATAGGGGTGCATAAATCGACTAAATCATTATCTGGCAAGAGACTTAATTGATTAGTTCGCTCTAGATAAAAAACAATTGATAAAAATCGCTAAATGCCTTTCTATATAAGGTTTCCATCCCTTATAAAACCCGTCCATTGCATAACAAAAACCGAAGAGCCACCCCGATTTTTACCCTAATCTATATTCCCAAATTAAATGTTAAGATTAGCCCAATTATGGGCAGAAATATATTACTGTAATCTTGACAAGACCGTCTTGCACCTACTTTTATTGATTGTTTCCTATTTTCCAGATAGACGAAGCTTTTATTTAGTCAGAAAACAAGTTAGGAGAGAAAAGACAATGAATAACCAGCATCAGCAAAACCTTGGCTCTTTGTTCACCGATGTGTCCTATCAAGTAGTTTCAGAAATTTATAAGCACGATCATCACTACTGTATCATCTATCTAAAGGAAGATCAGAAAAAAAATTATTTAAAAGAATTAAAAAAATCTTTTGTTGAGGTGGATCAATTTGAAGTCAACGGTCAATGTTTTATTATTCTCGATGTATCCAGTCAAATTAAATCTTCCGCCCAAGAAATCGCCCAACTTCTCTCGGAAAGAGAACTACAAATCGCCACCCTAGTGGCCCTGGGACAAGCTAACAAACAGATAGCCCATCGCTTACATATTAGTGAATGGACTGTTGCTACCTATTTACGGCGAATTTTTGCCAAATTAGGGGTAGATAGTCGTGCCGCTATGGTCTATCGTTGTGCCTCTCTCATTCAACTGTTGCAATCAGATTTCGATGTTCAGGAATTAGCAACTATTTGATTAGCTAGTTTATAGGAGAGTGGGAAGCTTTTTTTCAGTGATCAGTGAACTGATAACTGATACAGCCTTTCCGATCAAGATGAAGTATAACCGAATGTGGTATTGACGACCGCCGACCGACTCCTGACTGCACGAAAAACTTTTTCGGTAAACCCGAAATAATCAAAGGGTGAGCATTGCCCACCCTTGCTAATTAAGCAGTTACTACCGGGGAAGCTAACCGTTTAAAGGTCAATCTTTCATCGGCCACATCGACAAAAATCGTGTCTCCCCCTTTGAACTCGCCGCGCAGAATTGCCTTAGCGATCGGAGTTTCCACATATCTTTGTACTGCCCGTTTTAAGGGTCGCGCACCGTACACTGGATCGTGACCAATTTCTGCTAGATAATCGAGAGCAATATCGGCAAGTTTCAGGGCTAATTTTTGTTCCATCAAGCGATCGCTGAGATTGGCTGTCTGTAGTTTGACAATCGATCGCAGTTGCGCTTTTTGTAAACTATGGAAAATAATCGTTTCATCGATACGATTGAGGAATTCGGGACGGAAACTATTCCGCATTGCTTCCATCACCCGCGCCTGCATTTCCTCGTAACGAGACTCATCACCAGCCACGTCTAAAATGTATTGAGAACCGATATTACTGGTCATAATAATGATGGTATTTTTAAAATCAACCAGATGACCTTGAGAGTCGGTTAAGCGCCCATCGTCAAGGATTTGTAACATAACGTTAAAAACGTCGGGATGGGCTTTTTCAATCTCATCAAAGAGGATGACAGAGTAGGGACGACGCCGGATTGCCTCGGTTAGTTGTCCCCCTTCATCGTAGCCGACGTATCCCGGAGGCGCACCCATGAGACGGGAAACGCTGTGTTTTTCCATGTATTCCGACATATCGATGCGAACTAGAGCCTCTTCCGTGTCAAAGAGATTGCGCGCTAAAGCTTTCGCCAATTCTGTCTTACCAACCCCCGTCGGACCGAGGAAAATAAAGCTGGCCGTGGGACGGTTGGGATCCGATAAACCGGCGCGGGAACGTTGAATCGCTTCGGCCACGGCTGTGACTGCTTCCTCTTGACCGATGACACTTTCGTGTAATTCCTCTTCCAGATTGAGGAGTTTTTCTTTTTCCGATTCGATCAATTTATTGAGAGGAATTCCCGTCCATTTCGAGATAATTTCGGCGATATCCGATTCGAGAACTTCTTCCCTTAATAAACTTTTACCGGTGGTTTGTTTGTCGGCCAATTGAGTTTCTAGGGCGGACATTTGCCGCTGCAGATCGGTTAATTTTCCGAACTTTAATTCGGCGGCACGATTATAATCATAATCTCGTTCGGCCTGTTGAATTTCCAGATTAACTTGTTCGATCGCTTCTTTAACCCCACGAACTTTATCGATAATCTCTTTTTCCCCTTGCCATTGGGCATTTAATCCCGATTGTTCTTCCTTGAGGTTAGCTAGTTCTTTTTCTAACTTTTCTAACCGTTCTCGCGAAGCTGGATCGTATTCCCGTTGTAGGGAAAGTTTTTCCATTTCTAACTGGAGAATTTTGCGATCAATTTCATCGAGTTCTTCTGGTTTAGAAGTGATTTCCATCTTCAATTTGGCTGCCGCTTCATCAACTAAATCAATGGCCTTATCGGGCAAAAAGCGATCGCTAATATAACGATTAGAAAGCAGTGCCGCTGCTACTAAAGCATTATCGGCAATTTTTACCCCATGATGCACCTCATAACGTTCTTTAAGACCGCGAAGAATCGAAATAGTATCGACCACATTTGGTTCATCTACTAAAACCTCTTGGAAGCGTCTTTCTAATGCCGCATCTTTTTCGATATATTTGCGGTATTCATCGAGGGTAGTGGCCCCAATACAACGCAATTCACCCCGGGCTAACATTGGTTTTAATAAATTGCCCGCATCCATTGCCCCTTGAGTGGCTCCCGCACCGACAACGGTATGAATTTCATCAATAAACATGATGATATTGCCTTGGGAATCGGTGACTTCCTTGAGGACAGCTTTTAATCTTTCCTCAAATTCCCCGCGATATTTTGCTCCCGCAATTAAGCCACCTAAATCGAGAGAAATGAGAGTCCGATCTAACAGAGATTCTGGCACATCGCGGTTAATAATACGCTGGGCTAATCCTTCGACAATGGCTGTTTTTCCTACTCCCGGTTCCCCGATTAAAACTGGGTTATTTTTAGTTCTGCGAGAGAGAATCTGAATGGTGCGACGGATTTCGTCATCCCGTCCAATTACGGGGTCTAATTTACCTTCTCGTGCCAATTGGGTGAGATCTCGCCCGTATTTTTCTAGGGCTTCATATTTGCCTTCTGGATTCTGATCGGTCACTTTTTGACTACCTCTGACTTGTTGAATAATTTCTTTGAGTTTGCTTTCGGTAAGTCCGAATTCTTGAAAAATATTTTTACCGAAGCGATCATCTTTAGCGTAACCTAAAATCAAATGCTCGATCGAGATAAAGTCATCTCCAAATTCTCGACGATAATTTTCCGCTCGATCGAGTAAACTATCTAAACTACGACCTAAATAAATCGAGTCGCCGGGGTTAGAGATTTTCGGTTGACGACGGATAAAGTCATCGGTTCGATCCCGCAAACGGGCTAGACTAATATTAGCTTTACTAAAGACACTGCCCGCTAATCCCTCCTGTTCAAGAAGGGCTTTCATTAGATGTTCGCTTTCGATTTGTTGCTGGCTGTTCTGTTTGGCAATGTCCGGCGTTTTGACGATTGCCTCCCAAGCTTTTTCTGTAAATTGTTGTGGATTGGTTGGCTGCATTTTCTATAAGAGATTACTTTTATACCCTAGAGATTATTCTAGATTGACCGGTTTGTTGGCTTCTAGGGGCTTACCGTACCTAGTTCAGGGGGATTTCCCCTCAACTGTGCGATTTAAGCCGCTAAAGTTGATAAGCTGTCAGGGATTTAAACTGCGTCTGGGAAATTTTAGTACAAATGCTCGGATTCTCAACCAAGCTAAAATCTTAAGTAGCTGGTTATAATTAAATTAAAAATGAATTTTAGGTTCGATCCCCCCTGCCCCCCTTGATAAGGGGGGTGCTGATAGGCGGGGGGATCCCCCCTGCCCCCCTTGATAAGGGGGGTGTCTAATAATTTTTAACACCTACCTACTTAATTATTAAAGATGTTCACTGATAACTGATTACTGATAACTGATAACTGATTAATTCCCCCCTAAAATACTATCTAAGCGATTAAAGATTTAACTTTACTGATGATACCAACTGGGTCAATACCTTGGTGGGGGAACTGTTCCCATAAACCGCCACAACCTTCGTGGTGAGTACCGATATAGGCGTATTTAGGAGTTAAACCGCGTTCGAGTAACCAAGAACCATAACGGCTACCTAAACCCGTGCGACGGTTAAATGCTTCTACCACTAAAACAAAGGGAGAACTACCAACTTTAGCGATAATTTCTTCATCCACCCCATTGAGAGTCGGTTTATTAATTAAACCCACGTCGATCCCTTCTTGTTTTAGACGTTCCACTGCATCTAAAGCGCGGTATAAACCATCGCCAAAGCTGATGATATAACCGGCAGTGCCTTCCCGAATTACTTCATCTTTTCCGGGGACAAAGGTGTAACCATCGCCAAAGAAATTATTGCCTTTAGTATCAAGAATATTGGGAGTTTTAGAACGAGTCGAGAAGATAAAACGTAAACCGGGTTGATGGAAAGTTGCCTCGACACAAGCGGTCATTTGTGCCGCATCGGCCGGGAAATAAAGACGGGTTTCGTAACCGTCATCGAGTCCATTATCGGCAAAGAAATTATTCAAACCAAAGTGACAGGTATTATCCGCCATGTCATCGATACCGGAATGGGAAAAATGACATAAAAGATTAGAATAATTCAAGCGGGCCATGGTGATTTCAGAAATACACATTTCTAGAAAAGCGGCAAAAGTAGCGAAAATTCCCTGTTTACCTTTCTCCATACCAAAACCAGCGGCCGCCGAAAGATTGCCCCGTTCCATAATACCGGAAGGAATAAACACTTCGGGATGTTTATCGTGGATAATTTTTAGACCGCAGGAACCCTCTAAATCGCTATCTACTACTAATACCTTAGCCTTGCGTTCTTCCTCGCTCATTTTGCCTAAAAGACTGACTACAGCTTCGCCGAAAACGTTGCGGTTAGAACCCCATTTATCCCCAGAACCGAGGAATTTATAGTCATTAGAAGGCTTCTTAATACTGTTGAGATATTCCACGGCGGCACTGTGTCCTTTTGCCTCTAAATATTTCAAAGCCAAGGGGACAGAAATCACATCATGACCGTGGTTAGAACCTTCTAAACCTTCAATTCCGGGACACATGGGACGTTTATTAATAATCGCAATCGGGCCCGGAGTATTAATTGCTTCACAGATATTGCGATACAAACTATCGATATCTTCCCCATCTCCCACTAACACTTTTAGACCATGGCCAACGAGAGTTTTGGCCACATCATAACCGGGTAAATATTTGGAGGGATTACCGGCAATCGTCACATCATTATCATCAATAATTAGCTTAACATTGATGTGTTGAGCTACGGCTAAACGGGCAGCTTCCGCGTCATTGCCTTCCTGTTGAGAACCATCGGAACCTAAACAAAAAACGGTTTTTCCGGGGTTAGCTAAAGCGACACCGTTAACGTAGGGCCACATATGTCCTAAACGGCCAGAACTAAATTTGACACCGGGGGTTAATCCTAATTCCGGGTGTCCGGGGAGTTTAGAATTGGCCTCGCGGTAGTGCATTAATTGTTCTGGGGGTAAAGAACCTTCTAACGCAGACATGAGATATTGAGTACCGACGCGGTGTCCCGCTTCATCGAAGAAAATTGGTACAAATTGACTAGGTTGACTGCGGAAAAGAGCATCGAGAATCACCACTTCCGGGACGGTATCGTAGGGGCCGCCGGTGTGTCCACCCACACCCCGGGCTGCACCCGTGGCAGTAAAAAAGATGATAGCATCGCGACAGAGTTGGATATTGGCTTTTAGGGCGCTTCTTTGGTCGTCGGTGAGGGTGGGGTTACTGGGGTCGAGACTGATGGGTTTATAGGCGCTCAAATCGATGGGAAAGGTTGTCATCGTAGATTTTCCTTAATGTAGAGAAATAACTATAGTCAGGGAAATCATAGCCTAGAATGTCACCCGATCGATTGATTGAATAATTTCTTATCATTGATGTAGTCCCTAATACAAAAGTTTTACCCCTGCTGGGATAGCGTCCACGGTGCGG
This sequence comes from Microcystis sp. M_OC_Ca_00000000_C217Col, assembly GCF_007095585.1. NCBI lineage: Bacteria > Bacillati > Cyanobacteriota > Cyanophyceae > Chroococcales > Microcystaceae > Microcystis > Microcystis sp. M_OC_Ca_00000000_C217Col. Next base: position 6,178 of record NZ_SFBV01000104.1, on the reverse strand, counting down.
GACGGGGGAAATCTTAAAAAAGATACGGGAAAAAAAGCTGTTCTTGAGGGCAATAGTCCAGAATGGCAGCTAAGACCAAGTAAAAAGGATAACCTTTGACTGTATAGCGTTTCTCACAGGGATGAAGTATGACCTGATTCTCGGTTGATATTACTGCAACCTCTAGCCCAAAAATCAGCGCATAATTAGCAAAAACTAGATTTTTTAAGGTAAAAACTATGTGTTTAGGCATACCGGGACAAATTACAGCAATTATTGATGAAAACCATCATCTCGCTCTCGTCGATGTGGGGGGTGTAAAAAGAGAAGTAAATATTACTTGTATTGTTGATGAAGACCATCCTGCTAATACTTGTGTAGGGGATTGGGTATTAGTTCATGTGGGTTTTGCCATGAATCGAATCGATGAAGATGAGGCGCAAGAAACCTTAAGTTTATTAACACAATTAGCAGAATTAGAGGCAGAATTTAATCATAATTAATGTTCTTAAAGTAGTCACCCATAAATTAATGCTGTTGTCTATCTCTAAGAAATGTAAATTACGGCAATTATTACTGACGACCGACAGCTAAAAATGATAATTAAAGGAGATAAACTATGAAATACGTTGATGAATTTCGTGATCCAGTTAAAGCGTCGGGATTAATTCAACAAATTGAACAATTATCGATAAGAATCTCTGAAAAGCGGGAAAAAGTTACTAAAATTATGGAGGTTTGTGGAGGTCATACCCACTCAATTTTTAGATACGGTATCGAGGCAATACTTCCGGAAACTATCGAATTAATTCATGGTCCTGGATGTCCCGTTTGTGTGATGCCGCGAGGTCGTTTAGATGATGCCATTTTTCTCGCACAACAACCGAACGTAATTCTGACAACTTTTGGCGATACTATGCGTGTCCCTGGTTCCCATTTTAGTCTGCTGCAAGCGCGAGCAAAAGGTGATGATATTCGCATGGTTTATTCTCCTCGCGATGCCTTAAAAATTGCCAGAGAAAATCTCGATAAAGAAGTAATATTTTTAGCATTAGGTTTTGAAACAACCGTTCCTAGTACCGCTTTAACTATTTTAGAAGCGCAAAGAGATGGCATCACTAATTTTAGTTTATTTTCTAATCATGTGGTGATTATTCCCGCTCTGAAAGCTTTGTTAGATAACCCAGATTTACAGTTAGACGGTTTTGTTGGTCCCGGTCATGTCAGCATGGTAATTGGCACAGAACCCTATCAAGTTATTGCCCAAGAATATCATAAACCTGTGGTAGTTTCTGGGTTTGAACCCTTGGATATTCTCCAATCAATTTGGATGGTATTAAAACAATTAGATGAGCAGAGATGTGAGATCGAAAATCAGTATGATCGAGTGGTACAAAATCAAGGAAATAGAGTCGCTTTATCGGCAATCAAGCAAGTTTTTGAACTGCGGGATCAGTTTGAATGGCGAGGTTTAGGAGAAATTGCTCAAGGAGGGTTAAAACTGCGAGATGAGTACAGTAATTTTGACGCGGAGAAGAAATTTACTTTACCCAATCAGCGCGTTAAAGATCACAAAGCTTGTCAGTGTGGCGAAATTCTTAAAGGTGTTTTAAAACCCTGGGAATGTAAAGTATTTGGTACTGCTTGTACTCCCGAACATCCCATCGGTACTTGTATGGTTTCTAGTGAAGGTGCTTGTGCCGCTTATTATAAGTATGGCAGACATCGGTAAATTTTTTTACTGATTAGTTTCCTTTCCCGCGAGGAAACGCTAGAATTTTCAGAGAAAAAATTAACAATCTCTCGATGATAAAAAAATGAAGATCAAAAATAATCTGGGTTTATTTGGCTTAACCACCTCTCTACTGCTAATTATCGCTTCGGAAATCGTTCTTGCTTCCCAAGAACAAACCCTAGAACTGCAACCAAGTCAACCCCCCAGCGCCGATTTTTTCAAACCCGTCACCAATCTAATTAAAGATTTAAACCATCAGGGAGTAACTATCACCGATCCCAATGATCCCATGGCGGTGCGCTACCGAGTCAATACCCCCTGTCCTGGTTGTGCGGTTTATCTAGGCACGGGAGTTGCCAATCCTCGCACCCAGACTAATAATAATGGCATGGGAATCAATTTTGGTCTTGGTTTCACCATGCCTTTTTCACCCTAAATACCGATGACATATTTACGCCATTCGTGATTGTGATTCCCCCTGGTGTGCTTTAATAGCTCAAAGTGGAGACTGCTGTAGGGACGACGTGGCTGGGCGCGTAGGGACATATTGGCCTCTTTTGGTGTACGATTGCCCTTATGCACATTACAACGCACACAAGCCGCCACTAAATTCTCCCAGGTATCACCCCCCCCGCGAGAACGGGGAATCACATGATCGATGGTTAATTGTTCACCTCGGTAGAGACAGTATTGACAGGTGTGATGATCTCGTTCGAGAATATTACGACGGGTTAAAGGAATTTCCTTGTAGGGAACACGGACGTATTGCCTAAGACGGATAACGGAAGGTAGGGGTAAGTCACGACAAACCACTTTTCCGTTATGTTCTAGGGATTCAGCTTTTCCTTTCAACAATAAAACGATCGCGCGCCGCCAACTGGTAATATTTAGCGGTTCGTAGGAGGCATTCAACACGAGAACCTTGCTCATAGGTGTCTGGAGATCGCTTGAATTTACCCCGAATGGTAACACAGATAACTGGGATTGGAACCTATTACACTAAATCCGTTGAGTATAGATCTGGTAGGGTGCGTGTTTGCGGCGATAATTTCTGATGAAAAACTAAAATTAATAATCCGCACCCCACGCACCAACCTTATCATCAAATTGGTGCGTTACGCTTTGGCTAATCCACCCTACTGGACTGTTTCAGCTAATTTGGTGTATTAGAAAAATGCTATAAATTCTATAATCTAAGACTTTAAGCCGAAATCTATTGCCCTATTTTAGCTGAAACAGTCCACTACGATTGATGTTTTTGTTTGAGCGCGATCGTTTATAATCAAAATATCATTATTTTGGAGTCAAAGAAAAATGCGTAAACAGACCATTCAATATACATCTTCTTTAGATGCTTTGATTGCCGTTGCCAAGCGGCTTAGCGTCTATGAAAACCAACATAAAATGGATTCCGAAGATTTTTATAACGAATACAATCAGGGAATATTGTCAGATGATATAATCTTTATAGAATGGGCAAACGATTATCGTCATTACCTTGCTTTGCGTCAAGAATTAGAACAAATATTAAATCATGCTGCTTAAACTTTTATCTGATTACCTCAGTCAAGTGCGATCGCCGATCTGGTAGGGTGCGTTCCCTGAAACCTTTGCGACTGCGACATGATTTGATATTGGGGAACGCACCACCCTTAAGGTTATGGTTTCGGTTGGTTACGGTGTTGGGGGTTTGGGAAGGAGAATTTAGATTAAAATAGATAACAGATAATTAGCAAAGTCTGCTCATAATGCCGAATATTATCTGGTCGGATTACTTACAATATCGAGCCAAACTGAGAGGATTTGAACTTGCCAAAATAGAAGAGATTCTCAAATACTCTGGAGAAAGGTACTACGATACTGAAACGGGTCGTCTTATTGCCTTAGGCAAGCATGATAATAGTTTAGTAATTATTCCTTATGAATACGATGATAATTTTATAACTCCTGTCACCATTCATGCGACAACACGCCAACAAATTCGATTTCGCCTAACAACTGGGAGATATACTATCCATGAGCAACCCTAAAATGAGATACTTTGAACAAGAAGACATTCTTCATTTAACTATTTCTGATGAACCAGAAGCTAACAGTGTAGAAATTAATCCAAATATTACGGCTGAACTTAATGATTTAGGAGAATTAATTGGCCTAGAGATTACTAATGCTAGTTCTTTTATCCGAGATTCAATTTTAGAGTCAACCCAAGGAAAAATATTAAATTTGTCCCCCCAATGACTTATCGAGTGCGATGCCGAAGGCACTGCGTAGCAGCACACCGATCTTGTAGGGTGCGTGTTTGCGGCGATAATCCCCGATAAAAAACTCAAATTAACAATCCGCACCCCACACATCAACTTCATCATTAAATTGGTGCGTTACGCTTTCGCGCTTCGCACCCTACAAGATTACTCTTAACTTATTTTTCAGGAATAGCGGATAGGATAGCTCTAAGTGCTTTGTTTACATCTTCAGAATTTTTGAAAACTTTAGCGACATCTGATTCTAAAGTGACAGTTATTTTTGTCTCATTTACCTGAGAAGTAAAACGATTAGGATGAGCCTTAGTATAATTAAAATTATATTCAGGAAGTAGGTCATCTTGTAAATTTTGGTTAGTTTTAGAGTCCTGTGTATTTTTCATAGTCTTGGCGTTCCTTTTTGGTTGTTAAACGTGCGCTGATAATACGAATCATTTGATTTCTTTCAGTAAAACAAACTACTAAAAGGCGATTCTTGTCATCGTGTCCGATAATAATTTCTCGTTTTTCACCGACCGAATGCCACTCATCATCAAAAATGTAGGCTAGAGGATCTCGAAAAACAGCCTTGGCTTCTTCAAAATTGATGCCATGCTTTTTGAGATTAAGTTTTGCCTTAAGGTTATCCCACTCAAATTGTAAGTTCATAAACTCAATTATAGTTCAATCTACCCCTAAACGGTACACTTTTAAATTTTGTCGTTGTCATACTACCAAAGTATCAGAGTTAGAATATAGGGTGTGTTAGGCGGCGATTATCTTTGATAAAAAACCTAAATTAACAATCCGCGCCCCACGCACCAACTTCATTATTAAATTGGTGCGTTACGCTATCGAAAAGCGCATCCTAGGAGTTATTGCGATTGCCTGTAGCTGGGGTTGAGAGTTAAATAGAGCAAATTATAAATTATTAAAGCAAAATCGATGAGAACCATTCCCTTAACTTTAGAACAGCTTATTTAAGCAGTACAACAATTGTCGCCTGATCAACGAATTGCGATCGCCTGATCGGGTAGAGAACAGGGACGTATTGCCTAAGACGGATAACAGAAGGTAGGGGTAAGTCACGACTCCCTGATCACTAATTTTTGATAAGCTAAGAGACAGTAATTATAATTTCGTCGTCAATCCTATGATTTTGCCAGGTAGTACCGTTCGAGTCACCAATCCCGATGATACCTATTATAAATTTGAAGGTTTAGCCCAGCGTTTAAGCGATGGGAAAGTGGCCGTTCTTTTTGAGGGGGGCAACTGGGATAAGTTAGTCACCTTTAATCTCTCGGAATTGGAAGAAGTAATTATTGCCCCCGCTAAAGGCAAAAAATAACCATGCGTCCACCCTTACCGCAATTGGCTACGGATAACCGCCATCCCGATCATATCGCCGAAGTTATCGAGACAACGACGACCGAGTTTTTAGCGCAATGTTTGGAACCAGAGGAGTTAAACTTTCCTTTTATGCCCGCTTTTGGTAGTTGGGTAAAAGCCTACGATGAAGAAACGGGTAATAAAATTTTTGGGATTGTCACCTTTGCCACCACTGCACCCATCGATTCGGTACATCGCGCTAGAGCTTTGGGGTTGTCTTTGGCTGAATTGCGGGAACAACAGCCGCAGATTTTCGCTATGTTAAAAACGGAATTTCGGGCAACTATTGTCGGTTTTGAAACCTTACCCGGACAATTTAATGGCAATGGTGCTGGGCGAGGTTATATCTATCAATATATTCCTCCCCGTCCCCCACAAATTCATCAGGCAGTTTATCAATGTGAGTCGTTGGAAGTAGTTTATTTTAGTGAACAATTAGACTTTTTACGAATTTTATTACAGGTAAAAAATACTCCCGTGGAAGCTTTGGCAGCTGCTTCTATCCGTCAGATGTATCAATTGCGTCAAGCTGATCGACAATGGTTAGTGAATGTGGGCAGACAGTTAAGTGTTTTACTTAAGGATGATTATGATCGCTTGCGTTATATTCTCAGTCAAATTCATATTAGTCCTTAGATGATGGCGTTGTCAGATCAGAAGAGGAAAGATGCAATGCTCCGGTGCTGATTCGGAGCATCTTTCCATTTGACAAAGCCGATTGTAGGGCTAATTCATGAATTAGCCCTACGCCGATTGTAGGGCTAATTCCACTGCTAAATCGAGCGACTCTTGTTCCCCACTTAAGCCCAACTATCGGCACTATTCGTTCATT
>NZ_SFBV01000103.1:0-36683 GCF_007095585.1 Microcystis sp. M_OC_Ca_00000000_C217Col | reverse complement strand
TTATGTCAGTAGTATATAGTCCCGATGGTCGCTATTTAGCTAGTGGGAATGATGACAAAACTATCAAAATTTGGGAGGTAGCAACGGGAAAACAATTGCGTACTCTTACCGGTCATTCTGACTGGGTTAGGTCAGTAGTATATAGTCCCGATGGTCGCTATTTAGCCAGTGGGAGTTGGGACAAAACTATCAAAATTTGGGAGGTAGCAACGGGAAAAGAATTGCGTACCCTTACTGGTCATTCTCGCGAGGTTATGTCAGTGGTATATAGTCCCGATGGTCGCTATTTAGCCAGTGGGAGTGATGACAATACTATCAAAATTTGGGAAGTAGCAACCGGAAAAGAATTGCGTACCCTTACTGGTCATTCTGATGTGGTTATCTCAGTAGTATATAGTCCCGATGGCCGCTATTTAGCTAGTGGAAGTGGTGACAATACTATCAAAATTTGGCGGGTGGGACAGTAAACTTGTGTTGGGGGTGACAGCAATAACTTTTGTCTATCGAAAATGAGCGACACTTGCGGGAAACTGCACCCATGTCTTTAAAAATGTTGGATTTTAGCTCAAATTATTGAATCGAGCAGTTTTCTCCTAAATAGGGTATGCGGCAAAAAGTACGGGCGAAGCATTCGGATAGAAAATCTGGCGTTGTCATATCAGAATAGGAAAGATGCAATGCTCCGGTGCTGATTCGGAGCATCTTTCAATTTGACAACGCCGATTGTAGGGCTAATTCATGAATTAGCCCTACGCCGATTTTAGGGCTAATTCCACTGCTAAATCGAGCGACTCTTGTTCCCCACTTAAGCCCAACTATCGGCACTATTCGTTCATTAAACACTAATTGTCAAGATGCAGGGTAATCTTTCCTATCAAAGTAATTTCCGTTCCGGTGCTGATTGGGAGCATCTTTCAATTTGACAACGCCGAAAATCTACAGTTTCACCGATAGGTTATTGTCCGAATGCTTCGCCCGTACTTTTTGCCGCAAACCCTATTTATTGCCGGCAGTGTTCATTGACTATCTAGACCAAAAAAAGCCAGTCTTCCCTAATTTTTCGGGAAAACTGGCCAAGCTAATCTTGAGATTTTAACCAACGTTAGCGGTTTGTTTTTGGCTAAAAAATGCCGCCAAAACCTGTTCGGCAATCTGGGGACTGGTTAAACCCAAATCAGCGAAGGATTCCTCTGGTGTTGCGTGGTCCACTAATTTATCGGGAACCCCGAAACGCTTGACCGGAACTAGAATATTAGCATCCTGTAAAGCTTCCAAAACCGCAGAACCAAAACCACCCATCAAACAACCTTCTTCTAAAGTCACCACCTTACCAAGACGTTGGGCAAGGGGAAAGATAAGTTCTGTATCAAGGGGCTTGACAAAACGAGCATTAACCACTGTGGCCTCGATGCCGTGTTCGCTGAGGATTTCGGCCACCTGTAGGGAAGTGTTAACCATAGTGCCGTATCCTAACAGGAGAATATCATCGCCACTGCGGAGAATTTCGCCCTTACCGATGGGTAAAGCTTCCCAACCCTCTTCCATCAGGGGAACCCCTAAACCGTTGCCCCGGGGGTAACGCATGGCAATGGGGCCGCTGGTATGATTAATCCCCGTTACGACCATTCTTTGCAGTTCCGCCTCATCTTTCGGGGCCATAATGGTCATATTGGGGATACAACGCAGGTAGGCGATATCGTACATCCCTTGGTGAGTCGGTCCATCGGCCCCGACAATACCGGCCCGGTCCATGCAGAAGAAAACTGGCAGATTTTGAATGCAGATATCGTGAATAATCTGATCAAAAGCCCGCTGCAGGAAAGTAGAGTAAATAGTGACAACTGGGCGCATTCCTTCGCAAGCAAGACCACCGGCGAGAGTAACGGCGTGTTGTTCCGCAATTCCCACATCGATGTACTGTTTCGGTAGTTTTGCCTGAAATTTATCTAATCCCGTCCCGGTGGCCATGGCGGCGGTGATACCGATAATGCGCGGGTCATTTTCCGCTAATTTAGTGAGAGTATGCCCGAAAACTTTAGAATAAGCGGGAGGTTTCGGTTTACTGGAGGGAATCGGTTTACCCGTGGCTAAATTAAAGGGATTTTGGGCATGATAACCCACTTGATCTTTTTCGGCTAATTCGTAGCCTTTGCCTTTAACGGTGGCAACGTGGACGAAAACCGGTCCGTGGACCTTATGGGCCTGTTTAAAAGTGGCGATTAATTCGGGAATATTATGACCATCAATCGGGCCAAAATATTTAAAGCCCAATTCCTCAATCACTGCGCCGACTTTGGGAACTGCTAACCGTTTCATCCCTTCTTTGACTCGTTCCATTTCGGGGGTGAGGGAGTCACCGAAGAAGGGTAGGTGTTTCAATTGTTCTTCGAGATTATCGGCGATAAACTGGACGGGTTCGCTCAGACGCACTTTATTGAGATAGCGGGAAATTGCCCCGACGTTGGGGGAAATGGACATCTCGTTATCGTTGAGGATAACCATGATGTTGGTGTTCGGTAAATGTCCAGCATGGTTAATCGCTTCTAGGGCCATACCCCCGGTTAAAGCGCCGTCCCCGATGATCGATACCACCTTGAAATCTTCCCCCTTGGCATCCCGGGCTAAAGCCATTCCTAACCCAGCAGAAATGCTCGTAGAGGCGTGTCCAGCCCCAAAATGGTCAAATTTGCTCTCGCAACGTTTTAGATAGCCCGCAACGCCGTTTTTTTGGCGTAGGGTGTGAAAATCGTTATAGCGGCCGGTGAGGAGTTTGTGCGGATAAGCTTGGTGTCCCACGTCCCAAAGGACTTTATCGCGATCGAGATCGAGGGTTTGGTAAAGGGCGATCGTTAGTTCTACGACTCCTAACCCCGGTCCTAAATGTCCACCGGTAGCGGCGATCGTCTGGAGGTGTTTTTCGCGAATCTGACGGGCAATATCTTCTAATTGACGGAGTGATAAACCATGTAACTGGTTGGGATGAGTAATTTCACTTAGGTGCATATCGGCTTCTTTTTCAAAGTAGTTTATCCCTATACCAACTGTATAGGATTTCCAGTCTGAGATGAGTAAAAATCTAAGCTAATCTGGCCGCCGTGCGTAAAATTTGGCCGGCTAACATGGCAGCCCCAAAACCATTATCTATATTAACCACACCGATGCCGACCGCGCAGGAATTGAGCATAGTTAACAAAGGAGCAATACCGCCGAAACTGGTTCCGTAACCGATACTGGTGGGAACGGCGATCACCGGGCGATCGACTAATCCCGCTACCACACTTGGTAAGGCTCCTTCCATTCCCGCAACAACAATTAACACATCAGCGGCATCCAGTAGATGGCGATGATTCAAGAGGCGATGAATTCCCGCTACTCCCACATCCCAGAGACGCTGCACGGAAAAACCGCATAATTGAGCAGTAACCGCCGCCTCCTCCGCTACGGGAATATCGGCAGTTCCCGCCGTTAGGATGGAAATTATCCCTTTTGGGGGATTTTCTGGAGCGGCTGCGGCAATGGCACAGATGCGGGCCAAGGGATAATAAACTAAGTCTGTTACCTGTTCCTGTAGCTGGACTGCTATCTCTGCTTCAATGCGGGTGGCCATAACCACGGGACTATTTTGACGCAAAACGTTGATAATTTGGGCGATTTGAGCGGTGGTTTTACCCGGTCCCCAGATAACCTCCGGAAATCCCGTTCTTAATTGACGATGATGGTCAATTTTAGCAAAGTCTTCCACCGGTTCAAAGGCCAGATGTTTAAGTTTATCTAAGGCTGTCTCCGGGTTAATTTCTCCCCTGGCAACGGCGGTCAGCAGCGATCGCAAATCGGCAGCGTGCAACATGATCAGTTATCAGTTATCAGTTATCAGTGGGTAAGTTAACAGTTATCAGATTTGAGTTTTAAGTGAGCAGTATGTGTTAAGTGACCAGTATTAAATAGCAGTTTCTTGCCATCTTTTCACTGATTACTGCTCACTGATTACTGATTACTGCTCACTGCTCACTGCTCACTGATATTAGGAGGCCATGGTAGCTGCGGGACGGCGGCGGCGATAAGTACGATTGTTCGCTGGTTCCGTTGCCGCCGCTTGCAGGAGGAAAATCACTAGAGGTTGACTCTGTAACTCCCGTTTGATTAAACGTTGCAAAGTCGTCTCGATTTCGGCCCGCAAACCGGCCCAATCTGGGTCCCCCGTCGCAGTTTTAAATTCACTACTGCGATCGCTTAAACAGCGTTCGATCGCCCGAATAATTAACTGATTCAGCAGCGGGATTTCCACTTTTGTCACCACACCGCGCAAATTAATCTCTGGAGGTGCGCTTAATTGTCCCTCCGCGTTAACGAAGGCGGCGATCGTAATCACACCATCTTCGGCTAACTGTTGTCTTTCCTGCATAATGTGTTCGTGGACTACACCCGCTTGATCGACTAACTCGATTCCCGATGGCACTGGTGCGCCGAGGCCAATGCGATCGCCAGTTAACTCGATCGTGTCACCATTTTTGACAATTACCATATTTTCGGCGGGAATCCCCATACTTTGGGCCATCTGAGCGTGTTTGACCAGCATTCGGTGTTCTCCATGCACTGGCACAAAAAACTTCGGCCGCGTCAAAGATAACATCAATTTATGGTCTTCTTGGGAACCATGACCAGAAACGTGAATTCCCTTATCGCGTCCGTAAACCACGTTAGCACCCTGCATCATTAGGCGATCAATTGTATTGACCACAGCGATCGTATTACCCGGAATCGGATTAGCGGAAAAGACAATCGTATCCCCCTGACGCGCACGAATATGAGGATGTTCACCCTTAGAAATCCGCGTCATGGCCGCTAAAGGTTCCCCCTGGGATCCTGTAGTTAAAATGACGATTTTATCATCGGCTAAATTGCGGGTCGCTTTCAAGGGTTCAAATATATCATCGGGACATTTTATATACCCCAAATTACGCGCATGAGCGATGACATTTAACATTGATCGACCCACTACCACCACTTTCCGGTTAAATTTCTGGGCCAATTTCAACACCAGATTAATCCGATGCACCGAGGAAGCAAAGGTAGTAATCATAATCCGTCCCGTTGCTTGGTTAAAAACCCGCTCTAAACCGGGATAAACGGAAGCTTCCGAGGGAGTATAACCGGGTACTTCTGCGTTAGTGGAATCACTCAATAAACATAGCACTCCTTTCTCGCCATGTTCGGCAATTTTTTGCAGATCAAAAAATTCGCCATCCACGGGAGTATGGTCAATTTTAAAATCTCCTGTGTGAATAATTATCCCTAAAGGAGTGTGAATTGCTACACAAAAACTATCGGCGATCGAGTGGGTATTGCGGATATATTCCACCATGAAAGATTTACCTAAACGCACCATTTGCCGAGGAGCAACGGTTTCTAATTTGGTACGATTTACTAATCCTGCTTCTTCCAATTTATCCCGCAATAAAGCCATCGCTAGACGCGGACCGTAGATAATTGGTACATCAAATTGTTTGAGATGGTAGGGAATACCACCGATATGATCTTCGTGACCGTGGGTGACGATCATACCCTTAATTTTATGGCGATTTTCTCTTAGATAAGTCATATCGGGAAGCACTACATTGACCCCGTGCATATCATCGGAGGGAAAAGCTAAACCGGCATCTAAGAGAATAATCTCATCATCGTATTCAAAAACACAGGTGTTTTTGCCGATTTCGTGTAGTCCTCCTAGGGGAATGATCTTTAGTTTTGCTTGGGTTTTATCTTGACTCATTAGGTATCCTTTGATGGTAAGTTATGGTGATTTTTCAGGTGGTTTTTGTGGACGGGAAATCTCAAAAAATGGATAGTTAGACTTATTCTAACTAGGGAAATAACACCTAGTTAAATTCACTTAGTATCAATACTTTCTAGCAGTTCTAAACTATATTTCTTTTCTAGTTAAGCTATTAACATTATAACCTATTTCTCGAAAAAATCCTAGTTTAGTTAGCCAAATTTTCTAATATTTTTCTAGATTAAAGCCAATTCTTGCATAATTTTTGCTAATCCTTCTTCTAGTTCGGGACTTAGGGAACATAAAGGAAGTCTTAGACCCCCCACATCCCAACCGACTAGATTTAAGGCCGCTTTAATTGGAATTGGATTAGTGGCACAGAATAAACCTTTAAACAGGGGAAATAATTTCAAATTAATCTCGATCGCTTTGGCCGCATCTCCAGTTAATAAAGCTTGAATCATTCCTTGGATTTCTTCTCCCACTAGATGACTAGCAACACTGACCACTCCCACCGCACCACAGGTCATTAGGGGTAAGGTAAGAAAATCATCGCCGGAATAAATAGCGAAATTTTCAGGAGTATGACAGTAAATCTTACAGGTTTGTTCTAAATTACCACTAGCTTCTTTTACCGCCACAATATTATCAACTGCTGCCAGTTTAATAATCGTTTCTGGGGTCATATTTTGACCCGTGCGACCAGGTATATTATAAAGCATTACTGGCAGATCGGGACAAGCTTTGGCAATGGCGCAAAAATGCTCATATAAACCCTCTTGGGGAGGTTTATTGTAGTAGGGAACCACTTGTAAAGAACCATCTAAACCCAGTTTAGCAGCCTGTTGGGTCGCTTCGATCGCTTCGGAAGTGCAATTAGAACCCGTCCCCGCAATCACTTTTCCCCGACCATTAACCGCTTTTTTGACAATACTAAATAGTTCGTATTCTTCCTGCCAACTTAGGGTGGGTGATTCTCCCGTCGTCCCACAGACCACTATACCATCGCTACCGTGGGTAACTAGATAATCGGCCAATTTTTCCACCATCCCATAATTAACTTGACCCTCGACGGTGAAGGGTGTCACCATCGCCGTAATTACTCGTCCAAAATATGTTTCACTCATTGATCAGTTATCAGTTATCAGTTATCAGTTATCAGCTTCTGAAGGCAAGAGGCAAAAGAAAGAATCTGGCAATCCTCCTACCTAAAAAGAAGGTTATCAACTAAGTACATCGAAGCTTTTAGCTTAACAAATTAGGTTTTAGATTCGTCCTTTGTTATCAGTTTTTGAGCGATCAGCAATCAGCTTTCAGACTTTATTTATCCGACGATTAATTAGCTATTTTTCTAGTTATCATTGCCTTGATCTAGCTGATGGCTGATAGCTTAACTATCAAACTGTTGCTAATCTTGAACCGACGAGATTTTTCTTAACTAAAAGTTCGGCAATTTGTACAGCATTTAAAGCCGCACCCTTGCGAATTTGATCGCCGCATAGCCACAATTCTAGACCGTTAGGATGGGAGATATCTTGACGAATGCGTCCCACTAATACTTCATCGCGACCGGTGGCATCAATTGGCATGGGAAAATAATTAGCGTCCCAATCTTCCACTAATCTTACCCCCGGAGCAGACTCAAGAATTTCTCTGGCTTTCAGCACAGAAAAAGGCCGACTAAATTCTAGGTTAACCGATTCCGAATGGGCCCGGAGGACGGGAACCCTCACACAGGTTGCACTAACCCGCAGCTCTGGACAAGCAAAAATCTTGCGGGTTTCGTTGACCATTTTCATTTCTTCCTCGCAGTACCCTTGACCATTAATCGGGGTATTGTGGGGAAAAAGATTAAAAGCGAGGGGATAGGGGAAGGAATTAGTGGGAGGTTGCCGATTGTCCAGAATTGCTTGCGCTTGCTGTTTTACCTCCTCCATGGCTCGCGCTCCAGCACCACTAGCGGACTGATAAGTAGAAACTACTACTCGCTCGAGCGCCTGTACTTGGTGGAGAGGCCAGATCGCCACTCCTAAAAGAATTGTCGTACAGTTGGGATTAGCGATAATGCCCCGGTGATTGTCCACACTGTCGGGATTGATTTCCGGGACAACCAGAGGCACTTCGGGATTCATGCGAAAAGCGCTGGAGTTATCGATAATCGTCGCACCCGACTCGACAATAGTTTTCGCCCAAGCTTTCGAGGTGGATCCCCCCGCAGAAGCGAGAACGATATCCACGTCCTGAAAAGAGCGCTCGTTTACCGCTTCGATGAGGAGACTTTCGCCCCGAAAATCGAGGGTTTTTCCAGCAGAACGCTCGGAAGCCAGTAATTTTAGACTAGCGAGAGGGAATTGACGACTAGCTAATAACTCTAGTAATTCCGTTCCCACGGCCCCGGTGGCCCCTAAAATAGCGACCCGTACTTTTTGACTCAAATTGTGTTACCTCCTGACGAGTTGGGTGATGATGATGATCCGAAGAAATCGTTACAGTAAAAAATCTTTTTTGTCCGCCGAGTTATTCTCAAGCTTGGATTGATCGGCTTTTGATCAGCAAAATTTTCTGATTGGGCTTAACTGCCCCAAGGACGGAATAAATTAAATATACCCCATTGACCGCTAAAATAAAAAGATTGTGACAGCTTGGGGAGCAACTGCAGCTATTCCCCTAGAATATCATGAGCGGGACGGATCCACCGCAGGCGTAAACACCGCTCACCCTATTATAAACGTTCCTTGTCGTAAGAGCTAGAAAAATCAATGAAAGTTATTCAGGAAAAGCTTCCTGCCAGTCAGATAGGTTTAGAAATTGAAATTCCCGCCGAAACCACGAAAAACACCCACGAGAAAGTGGTAAATAATTTAGCGAAGTCGGCCAATATACCCGGTTTTCGCCCCGGTAAGGTTCCCCGTCAGATTCTTCTGCAAAGATTGGGAACTAAAGCGGTAAAAGCGGCGGTAATTGAGGAATTAATCGAAAATTGCCTCGAATCTGCCCTAAAACAGGAGGGGATCGAGTCCCTGGGTAATCCCCAGCTATTGTCTCAGTTTGAGGATTTGATCGCTGCCTATGAACCGGGTAAAGCTTTGACTTTTTCAGTTTCCGTGGATGTGGCCCCGACAATTATTCTCGGAGATTACGAAAATCTGAGCGTTACTGCCGAAGAAACCGTTTATGATCCCGAATCCGTGGAAAATTGGTTTAAAGAGCGTCAAGAACAGTTAGCGACATTGGTTCCCGTGGAAGATCGCGGGGCGCAGCTGGGAGATGTGGCGATCGTTGATTATCGGGGAAAATCCGCCGAAACTGGCGAAGATATCCCGGATATTGACGGCGAAGATCTGCGGGTGGATATGGAAGCAGGACGCTTTATCGAGGGGATGGTGGAAGGAATTATCGGCATGAAACCGGAAGAAGTCAAAGAGATGACTTTAACTTTCCCAGAAGATTATCCGAAAGAGGATGTGGCAGCAAAAGCGGTAATCTTTACAATTACGATGAAAGAGTTAAAGGCAAAGGAATTACCGGAGCTTGACGACGATTTTGCCCAAGAAGTCAGCGATCAGGAAACAATCGCCGAATTAAGAGCGAGTTTAGAGAAACGTTTCCAAGAACAAGCGGAGAAGGAAACCAAAGAAAGCATTTATGACGCTTTAACCAAGGAATTGGTCAAAGGTGCGACTTTAGATTTACCGGAGACGCTGATCGAAAAGGAAGTGACGCATATTTTGACCCAAAGCTTCATGGAATTTCAACAAATGGGGCTAGATGTCAACCAGTTATTTACAAAAGATAATATTCCCAAAATGCGGGAAAACACCCGTCCCGATGCGATCGAAAGTCTGAAAGAGACTCTCGTGGTACAGGAATTGGCTAAAGTCGCCAGCATTGAAGTCAGTCCCGAAGCGGTAGCGGAAAAAATCGCTAAAATCATGGAGCAATTGTCCGATCGCGACATAGATATGCAGCGTCTGGAACAGGTGATCACCGAAGAAATGCTGGCGGAAAACACCCTAGAATGGCTGAAAGAAAAGGCTACTATCACCCTCGTCCCCAAAGGTTCCCTAGAGGAAGAAACAACCGAGGAGGAGGAAACAGAAGAAACCTTCGCATTCACCGAAGTGGAAGTGTTGGCAGCTGAGGCTGAGGAAGAATAACCGTAAGGAGTTAGCAGTCGTGTTGGGGTGTTGGGGTTTTAGGGTATTGCTTGAATTCCCCCATTCCCCCACTCCCTGATCACTGATAACTGATAACTGATAACTGATCACTGATAACTGATAACTGCTCACTGATAACTGATAACTGATTCCTGCCAACCGGGGAAAACTTAGGGCATAATAGATGGACAGAAGTGCTAAAGATGCTTAACATTTGCCAGTAAAAGCTCCACAGCCAAGCAAAACCCCTAAGATTGTGATAGCGGAACCGAAAAAATTATGCTCGAATCGAGATCACCTGACTACCCAATTACCAGTAATTGTCGCCCTGCTATCTACGCCAACACGGGGAGAAACTCCCTAGCTAACGTTTTACCCGTGGTAATCGAACAGTCTGGCATGGGTGAACGGGCTTTTGATATCTATTCTCGACTCTTGCGGGAGAGAATTGTCTTTTTGGGAACTCCCGTCGATGATCAGGTCGCTGATTCGATCGTTGCCCAACTCCTCTACTTGGAGGCAGAAGATCCCGAAAAAGATATCCAACTCTATATCAACTCCCCCGGCGGTTCCGTTTATGCTGGACTAGCTATCTACGACACCATGCAACAAATTCGCCCCCACGTGGCGACAATTTGTTTCGGTTTAGCCGCTAGTATGGGAGCATTCCTGCTTTGTGGTGGCGCGGCAGGTAAACGGATGTCCCTACCCAGTAGCCGGATCATGATTCACCAACCCCTCGGCGGCGCCCAAGGTCAAGCTAGTGATATCGCCATCCAAGCTAAAGAGATCCTCTATATTAAACAGAGACTCAACACCATGCTGGCTCACCACACTGGTCAACCCTACGATCGCATCGCCAACGACACCGAACGGGACTTTTTCATGTCGGCCGTCGAAGCCAAAGAATATGGGTTAATCGATCAGGTGATTTCTCGTCCCGAACTGCCCGATCCTACCGTTCCCGTTACTTCCCTGTAAATAATAAACTATGTCTAAATACGACTCCCACCTCAAGTGTTCATTTTGCGGCAAATCCCAGGAACAAGTGCGAAAATTAATCGCCGGGCCGGGGGTCTATATTTGTGACGAGTGTGTGGAACTGTGTAACGAAATTCTCGATGAGGAATTGATGGAACCGCCCAGTCCGGTCGCCCCAGTGGAGGAACGCCCCAACAAACGGCGATCGGGCCAAAACAAAACCACTTGGGAACAAATTCCCAAACCAAGAGAGATTAAAAAACACCTCGATGACTACGTTATTGGTCAAAATGAGGCGAAAAAAGTGCTGTCTGTGGCCGTTTATAACCATTACAAACGCCTCAAAGATATCCAAACCCAAAAAGCCGGTGGCGGTAGTCCAGAAGATAGCATCGAACTGCAAAAATCTAATATTCTGTTAATTGGTCCGACGGGATCGGGAAAAACCCTTCTAGCTCAAACTCTGGCTAAAATCCTCGATGTACCTTTTGCTGTCGCTGATGCCACCACTTTAACCGAGGCCGGTTATGTGGGGGAAGATGTGGAAAATATTCTCTTGCGTCTGTTACAAGTGGCAGATTTAGACGTGGAAGAAGCGCAGCGGGGCATTATCTACATCGATGAAATCGATAAAATTGCCCGTAAGAGCGAAAATACCTCGATTACCCGGGATGTGTCCGGAGAAGGGGTACAGCAAGCTTTACTGAAAATGTTAGAGGGAACGATCGCCAATGTTCCCCCCCAAGGCGGCCGCAAACACCCCTATCAGGATTGTATTCAGATTGACACCAGCAATATCCTGTTTATCTGCGGTGGGGCGTTTGTCGGTTTAGATAAGGTGATCGATCAGCGTCTCGGTAAAAAATCCATGGGCTTTATTCAACCGGGAGATAGCCAAGCTAGTAAGGATAAGGTGGCGGCAGGGTTATTAAAACAAATGACTCCCGATGATTTAGTCAAATTTGGCATGATTCCAGAGTTTGTCGGTCGGATTCCCATCCTGGCGGCGCTTTCACCCCTGGATGAGGAAGCTTTAATCGCTATCCTGACCCAACCCCGCAACGCTTTGGTGAAACAGTATCAAAAACTGTTGAAGATGGACAATGTACAGTTAGAGTTTAAATCTGATGCCGTCCTAGCGATCGCCCAAGAGGCCTATCGTCGCAAAACCGGGGCCCGGGCCCTACGGGGTATTGTCGAGGAATTAATGCTCGATGTCATGTACGAATTGCCCTCGCGCAAGGACGTGAAACGCTGTTTAATCACCCGCGAAATGGTGGAAAAACGTTCCACGGCGGATCTATTGGTTCATCCTTCCTCTCTACCCAGTCAAGAATCCGCTTAAGGGGAAAAATCGAGGTTAACCATGCTGAACACCGTTCCCGCAATTGTCAAAGAAGGCCGGATCGAACTCCTCGAATCCGTGCCGATTCCAGAGGGTACTAGGGTTTTAGTCACCCTCATCCCGGAGGAGACAAACTCGGATTTCTGGCAAAAAGTCAGCGAAACTGCTCTCGCTAAGATTTGGGATAATCTGGAAGACGACATCTATGAACGATTACTGGAAGCTTGAAATCGTTCTCGTTCCTTACTCCTTAAGAGAATCGGACGACTATCGGACACAGATGCGCGACGTTGGCAAAACTCTTGACGAGGATGGCTAGGTATCTAAGTAGGTGGGTGGAATTAAATATAAGATGAACGTAGGTTGGGTTGAAGCATGAAACCCAACGCCCGCATGGGTTACGCTACCGCTAACCCATCCTACAAATAGGTGGGTGGAATTAAATATAAGATGAACGTAGGTTGGGTTGAAGCATGAAACCCAACGCCCGCATGGGTTACGCTACCGCTAACCCATCCTACAAATAATTGTGCCTCCCTACTTAACTATCATGAAAACTCAAATAATCGATCAAACAGTCACTGTCCGCGGTGTTCCCCACTATTACGAGTGGATTCGGGGGTCAGAATCTGCCCAGAAAAAGCCGGTTATGGTGTTTATTCATGGTTGGGGAGGATCGGGACGCTATTGGCGATCAACCGCTGCGGCAATTTGCGATCGCTTTGATTGTTTATTGTACGATATGCGGGGTTTTGGTCGGTCTAAATTGCCAGAAAAATCCCCCGATCTTTCCTACGATTTAGAAGAATATGCCCTTGATTTGGCCTTGTTTTTAGATAGTTTGGAAATCGAAAAAATCTATCTCAATAGTCACTCTATGGGGGCATCGGTGGCGACTTTTTTTATTACTATGTACCCGGAAAGAGTGGTCAAAGCAATTTTAACCTGTAATGGCATTTTTGAGTATAATAAAGCGGCTTTTGCTGCCTTTCATAAATTCGGTAAGTATGTGGTACAGTTTCGTTATGATTGGTTTTTAAAAGTCCCTTTTGCCGATCAATTATTTATGGCGAGATTTTTGCATCGATCAATCCCAAAATCAGAAAGAATTGCTTTTTTAGAAGATTTTTTAGCGGCAGATTACGAGGCCGCCCTAGGCACAATTTATACATCTGTGAGTAAAAAAGCAGTGGAAATTATGCCTGGTAAATTTGCTGAGATTAAGATACCAACTCTTTTAGTATCAGGGGAAAAAGACATTATTATCCCCGCCAAAATGGGCAAAATGGCGGCGGATTTGAATAATAATATCCAGTATGTGGAGATGGCTAATACTGCTCACTTTCCCATGTTAGAAGATGCCCCTACTTATCTACAAAAATTGCGAGATTTTTTGGAAATTAATTAGAATGCCAAAAGGTCAGGAAAAACGCCCCAAGGCCACACCAATCAGGATAGTAACCCCGAAAAAGAGACGATACCAGACGAAAACCCAGGTACTCTGTTTTTTGAGATAATCTAATAACCAAGCGATCGAAAGATAGGAAAATATCGCCGAGGAAATTACCCCAATAACGAGGGGAATTAATTCACTGGTGTTAATCTGGTCGAGAACGCCTTGAAATTCCACTAAACCGGCTAAAGTTATCGCCGGAATCCCCAGCAGAAAGGAAAATCGCGCTGCTACTGCCCTTTCTAAACCCATGAATAACCCGGCAGTTAAGGTGGACCCAGAACGAGATACCCCCGGTATTAGGGCTAAAGCTTGGGCTAATCCCATTAAAACCCCGTCTTTTTGTCGCAAAGTCTCAAAACTGCGTTTATGTTTCCCGATTTTTTCGGCCGTAGCTAAGAGTAAAGACATGACTATAGAGGCACAGGCGATCGCTGTCATGCTTCTCAGGGGGGAATTATCTAAATCGGGAATGAAAAGTTTCATTAACAAACCGAAGAAAACAATCGGAATTGTGCCTAGGATAATCCCCACGGCCAAACGAAAATCCTGGGAACGATAATCGGAACTAGCCACCGCTTTCACCATTCCTGTGGATATTTGCCTTAAATCCTGCCAAAAATAGGACAATACCGCCGCAATACTGCCCAATTGAATCACTGCCGTATAGGTGACACCGGGATCTCCCCAACCCAAAAAGACGGGAATCACTTTTAGATGAGCGGTACTGCTAATCGGCAAAAATTCCGTCACTCCCTGCACAAATCCCAAAAAAATCGCCTGTAACCAGTTAATTTTTGCCAGAGGTATGGCGCTAGTGGTTGATTGGGCAATGGCGGCGGGTGTAATCGCCAAAATCACCGTTATTATCGCTAGTCCTAGCCATTTATAGCTTTTTTTCAGGAAGGAAAACATCATTTTTCAGTAAAAAAAGGGGATAGGTGTGGGGTGTGGGGGGTTAGGGAAATTAACTAATCAATATTACTGCCTTTTGTCTATTTCCCATTCTCCTGTCTCCTGTCTCCTGTCTCCTGTCTCCTGTCTCCTGTCTCCTGTCTCCTATCTCCTGTCTCCTGTCTCCTATCTCCTGTCTCCTAATTTAAGTATAAATACTTGTTGACAACTCATAGTCGTTATGAGTACACTTAATTTAGACAAACTCGAAATGAGTACGACTTAGCAATTAGGAGTTGAAGATTATGCTACCAAACCGAGAAGGACAGAGAGTTCCCGATGTCACCTTTCCCGTGCGTCAAAATAATCAATGGGTGAACATCACCAGCGAGGAATTATTCAAAGGAAAAACCGTTGTTCTTTTTGCCTTACCCGGGGCATTCACTCCCACCTGTTCCACCTCCCATTTACCCGGATATAACGAATTAGCCCCGGTTTTTCGGGAAAATGGCGTAGATAGTATTGTTTGCTTGTCGGTGAATGATACCTTTGTCATGAACGAGTGGGCAAAAGATCAAGAATGTGATAATGTCGTCTTGATTCCCGACGGTAACGGCGAATTTAGCGCAGGAATGGGGATGTTAGTCGATAAAGCTGACTTAGGTTTCGGTCAACGTTCTTGGCGCTATTCGATGCTAGTCAAAGATGGTGTTATCGAGAAAATGTTCATTGAACCGGAAGAACCGGGAGATCCTTTCAAAGTCTCCGATGCAGAAACGATGTTACACTACATCAACCCAGAAGCCAAAAAACCGCCTTTAGTCTCTCTTTTCTCGAAAGTGGGCTGTCCCTACTGCCTCCGGGCTAAGAAAATGTTAGAAGAAAAAGGCCTACAATACGAAGAAATTATCCTCGGACGCGATGCCACCAGTCGTTCTCTGCGGGCCATGAGTGGCAATACCACCACCCCGCAAGTCTTCATTAACGGCAAGTTAATTGGTGGTTCGGAAGAATTAGCGGCTTATTTAGGAGCATAATTAATTAAGCTATCAGCTGTCAGCTTCTGATTTTTCAATTAATTAGCCATTTTTCTAGTTATCAACACTATTATCTAGCTGACGGCTGAGGGCGATGTTAATCAATTCTGAAAGGGGATGTGTATAGCTTGAGCTTAATTTTAGGATCAAAATCAGTCCCCTCTACACGGACACAAGTGAGAAAATTATCAAGTATTCTGTTAACTGATCAAGGAGAAAGATTATGGTAGCCACTCCAGTCAAAACCAAAACCACGGGACAATACTACGCCACCCGCATCGATTTAGCATTAGATATCCGCAAAGCTATGGTTGAAATCCTAAGCCAAACCCTTGCCGCTAGTTTAGACCTAAAAACTCAGGTTAAACAGGCCCACTGGAATGTCAAAGGTTTAAATTTCTACCAATTGCACAGCCTCTTCGACGAAATGGCCACGGAATTAGAAGACTATGGGGACATGGTAGCAGAACGGATTACCGCTTTAGGTGGAACCGCTTTGGGAACAGCGCGCATCGCCGCCGCTAACTCGATTCTGCCAGAATATCCGGCTGATATCGTCGATGGTAGTGAACATATCGTTGCTTTAGCCGAACGTTATGCCTTATACGCTTCCCATCTTCGTTCTGCTATTGATACCACTGGCAATCAAGGGGATGCTGACACAGCGGATCTCTATACGGAAATCTCCCGGGACATCGATAAACGTCTCTGGTTCCTAGAAGCGCATCTGATTAAATCGGAAGATGTTATCAGATAAATTTGGGGTGTATTAACTTAGCTTAATACACCTTAAATTCTCGTAATCGGTAAACGTAGCCAATCGCTTAATTGTTGTGCCAACCAATCTAATTCGGCTTCGCTAACATCTTCACTGGCAGTGATAACATATTCTCGATGGTTGGCAACGAGAACCAGACAAGGAGGAATAATATTAACATTTTCTCCCTGCATAGTGACGGTGACATTGCGACGGAGGAGACTATAAATTTCGGAACTAGCAGCATCGGCATTTAGTTTAAATTTCAGCCCCCAGAGTTTTTGGTAGAGAGAAACTTTTTTGGGGGTAATTTTTAACTCTAGTTCCCCCTGCCAAAAAGATTTCCATAACTGCCAAGATAAACTAGAGGAGATTAAATTGAGCAGAAAAATTAGGATAATCGGGATTAAAAAAGCGACCAGTTTGAGATCATAAATACCGACTATGGTTAAGAGAATGATCGTAAAGAATAGGGATGGTAAAAACTGTCTTAACTGGGTTTTGAGATTGTTGAAAAACTTTTGTTTGGTTTTACTAGCGATTTTTATTTGCAGGAGATTATCTTTTTTATAAACAGTAACTTCGCTGCCGTAGGGTTTGGTCAGATTGCCAATAGATACTAGGATCAATTGACAACTATATAAGCTGGCTAAAGCTTCTGTCACCGAACGAAAATGAGAGTCTGGGGGGGAGTTTGATAATCTTTTTAACCAATAGATGAAAAAAGCGCTTAGATTAGTTTTTTGTTCAAAGTTTTCGGGTATGTAACGATGCTTAATCCCCGTGGCTAAACTAATCAAACTTTTACCTATATCCTGTAAGTCCGTGGTGGGAGAATCGGAATCAAAGGCAAAATCAACTAGATAAAAACGATGGGACTGGGTATCAAAGAGGATATTACTAAGTTTAATATTGCCGTGGTTAATGGGGACATCCTGCTGATGGAGATAGGAGAGAATCTCCAAAAGATATTTGGCAATTTGTTTGAGATCTTGTTCTGCTAACAAATAACTGGAGTTTAGATAGTTTTCTACAGGCTGCGCTGATAAATAAGGTCGGACAATAGCGATGATTTGTTCTTGGGATGAATCTATCTCAAAGCTATCGAGGTATTTGGGGAGAGATGGGTGGGAGAGTTGTCGCAACAGGGCAATTTTACCAGTTATTTCTCCGATAAACTGACTCCCTTGCCCCCTAGGAACAGAAATAAGTTTAATGATAACTAACTGGGTGGTGTGTCTGTCCCTCGCTAAGATAGTTTTTTTTCCTAGTAACTGTTGGACTTGATAACGACTATGGAGAACTCGATCGAGCATGGGGGAGGATGGAGTAAGTACTATCTCTAGGATAGCTCACTCTGGAAACTCTAGCCGCTATCTTTAGCATCCTTTTAATATTTTAACAATTGATTAAAAATTGCCGCTTTACCTAGAAAGAACTGCTAGGGCAGTCCTATTTGAGTTATTTTAATTATCTATTCGCCAAGGCTGCCGGCAAGGGGAGAGCAAAAGGGAACGGTGAGCATTTCTAAGACTGCCATGACTTTTTATTGTTAGGAATCCTAACGGATTGCTGAACATATTACTGTCTTAACCATGTTTCCAGTTTTAGCGAACAATCACGCCTAATTGTAGCATTTTTATCGATTTTTGTCAAGATATATTTGATAGAATTTATGAGAAAAAGGGTTTCTAATTAAAGAGGGCGAATGCAATTCGCCCCTACAATAATATTATTATTATTGTGCCAATGGTAGGGGCAGGTAGGCACAATTATTTGTAGGATGGGTTAGCGGTAGCGTAACCCATGCGGGCGTTGGGTTTCATGCTTCAACCCAACCTACGTTCATTTTATATTTAATTCCACCCACCTACTTATAGATATTTCGACAAAATTGAAAGGCAGAAAAAGGGTTTATAAAGAAACCCTTTTTCTAGTTTCCAACTAATCCTATTTGACCTAATAGGTAAGGAGTAAGAGTAGGGCTAATTCATGAATTAGCCCTACTTTTTTAGTTTCCAACTAATCCTCTTTGACATAATAGGTAAGGAAAAAATCCTAGATTTTTGCCAACAAAATTATCCAGAGTTTCCAACTAATCCTATTTGACCTAATAGGTAAGGTCAAATGGTTGGGACTGGCTCCACAAACAACGAAATGTTTCCAACTAATCCTATTTGACCTAATAGGTAAGGAGTAAGAGTAGGGCTAATTCATGAATTAGCCCTACTTTTTTAGTTTCCAACTAATCCTATTTGACCTAATAGGTAAGGAAAAAAGGTAAATGGGGAAAAGATATTCTCCAGTTTATGTTTCCAACTAATCCTATTTGACCTAATAGGTAAGGTTACGAGGAGTTACCTGGTGGCACTGCTCCTGACAAGTTTCCAACTAATCCTATTTAACCTAATAGGTAAGGAGTAAGAGTAGGGCTAATTCATGAATTAGCCCTACTTTTTTAGTTTCCAACTAATCCTATTTGACCTAATAGGTAAGGGTGGTAAAGGCAATGACCGGCAGCGAGATTTAAGTAACTGGGTTTCCAACTAATCCTATTTGACCTAATAGGTAAGGTCACATCATTTAGTCTTCTTATCGCAGCGGAATCAGAAACAGAAGTTTCCAACTAATCCTATTTGACCTAATAGGTAAGGAGTACCCCTTGGAAAGTCTCATCGAGAGGGGAAGACAGACCCCCAAATCGACGCATCTCCAAAAAGGTGGTCCTGGGGGGGGTAAAAGTCCCGATACCAAAGGGTAGAACCCTGACTGGGAGAGCAATCGACGCACCTCAACCAGAGAATCGGGGTTTTAGGTCGGGGAGGGGGTGCATCGATTTTCAGTCAAGAGTTGGGGGACAAGCTAGATGATGTAGAGATTTGGGGGTGGTTGAGGAGGAGAACCTCCCATCAACAATAATCTAGAGACAGCTTCTTCGGAAATCCCATAGAAGCGCACATCATCCTCTTGAGGATTGACCCTTTCTACTACTTTAGCGTACAGTTTCCGCCTCTGGATGTGTAATTAATTTTGCTTAAGTAATTATCTGTAATTAAGTAGCTGGTTATAATTAAATTAAAAATGGATTTTAGGTTCGATCCCCCCTGCCCCCCTTGATAAGGGGGGTGCCGATAGGCGGGGGGATCTGACAATTTTTAACGCCTACCTACTTAATTGTCTAGCTACTGATTAGGGAGGGTAGCGGGGGGGGGAGTTTTTTTTAAGGATTTTTTAACCCCCAAAATCCCCCGATTCTGGCGAGCAATCAGTATCATGGATAACAACAACAAGCTTTAGGTCTAATCCGATAAAAATCATGACCTACCTATCTCCTAAATTATTCACTTTTGAAGACTTTTTAAACCAGTATGGAGATGACCCACGCTATCAATTAATTGACGGGGAGTTGCGAGACATGGAACCCACTGGACCTCAGGAATCCGTAGCGGGAAAAATCGCAGGAAGACTGTGGGGAGAAATCTTGCGATTACATCTACCCTGGACAATTCCTAAAAACTGTTTGCTCCGTCCAGAATCCGGTCAAGCTACTGCTTTACGTCCCGATGTCATCATTTTGGATGAAGTGGACTTTAGCACCGAACCTCTCTGGGAAAAACAAGCAATTTTAACTAGCTCCCAAGCAATTAAATTAGTGGTAGAAGTGGTTAGTAGTAATTGGCAAGATGATTATGCACGCAAAGTTGAAGAATACTCATCTTTAGGTATTGCTGAATATTGGATTGTCGATTTTCGTGGATTGGGTGGCATCTCTTTTATCGGTAAACCCAAACAGCCTACTTTGACTATTTGTCAGCTAGAAGGTGATGAATATCAACAAAAATTATATCGTCTTTATGAGCGCATTAGTTCGGCAGTTTTTCCCGAATTGTCTCTGTGTCTTCTCGATATTATGCCCTAAATCTCTAGTAAAATTATGCTGAAATCTCTTAAAAATGTCCTGAGTAATCTGCGTCAATATCCCTATAATATTATCTTTAATCCCCTCACCAATGCAGCATTAGCCATCGCCGCTATTTTGGCACTAATTGCCGATCAATTTGGCCAGGGATATTATCTAATTTTTCTGATTACTTTGGCTCTAGTTATCATCGGTATCTGGCTAGAATCTCAGAAATACGACCTCTATAAACATCAGGCGATTCCTCTACCGATAGTGATTAATATTGCTAATTTTGCTAATAGTAATAAGGCTCTGCAATCGCTTTTTAATATCATCGAAACAGAAAATAAATACAAAGATCATCAAAATAATCTTGACCAGTATCTCAATATTAGCGAAACAGATTTAATTTTTAACTACTCCTGTGATATTTATGATCAAGAAATGCTGAAAACTTTTCTGCAAATACTACGCTATAATCTAGAGAAACTTAAGAAAAAAACTCCCCAAAATACTATTATTTATCTTGCCTATATCGGTCCGATTAGCGTCGCTATTATGGTCGGCACTATTCTCGCTACCGAAGGAGTAAAAATCTTTCAATATAATAAATCTTCTGATAGTTATTATCCTGTGGTGGAAATTAGCGATCGCAAACTCAAAGAAGATATTAAGGAATACGAAAAATTTGAGCGTGTTGTCACCGAAAAAGGTCAAGATAGAGTAACTATAGCCATCGATGTTTCTTCCCATAAAATTAATCTTAATGATCAGAGTATTGAAAACTACGGCGATTTAATTTATCTGAAAAGTAAAGGCAGTGGTACAATTGAAAAAAATGAAGATTGGCTACAATATTCTAGAGAAATCTTTAAAACTATCAACATCGCTCAACAAAAAAACTATCAAGAGATTAAGCTAGTTTATTCCATGCCTATAACTTTGGGAATACTTGTCGGAATGGCCGTTCAACAATACTGGCCAATTCTCCTAACTCAATACGAAAATTCTACCTACAGAAATCTTATTAATCTTCAGGAATTTAAACTTTATCGAGGACAATAAAGATAAAATGAACTATACTGTAATTACCTTTGCTCCTGTGCAAGGATTCATCGAAAAATCGCGTAAACTAAGGGACTTATACGGTGGTTCTTTTTTATTATCCTATCTTGCCGATGCTATCTGTCAGGCAGCGGATAAATATCCTGAATGTAGCCTTATTTCTCCCGCTTTAATTGACGTTAAAAGAGGAACTCCCAACCAAATCTTAATCGCGGGTAATTTTCCCAAAAAAGAGGCCGAACAAGTCTTCGATGACGCATGGCAAAAAGTGGTTAATAAGTGTCGGGTTTGGATTGAACAAAATTTACCACAATACAATTATACTTGGCGACGAGAATGGAACCTATGGATTAATCATACTTGGGAATTCTTCTGGGCGCAAGAGGACTCGATCGATTGTGCGTTTAAAAGTCTGCAACAGAAAAAATATCAACGAGATTGGACGGGAATTAATTGGCAAGGAGAAAGTTGGTTCTTTGGTTTGTCTTTTGGTGATTTTTGTCAATTGTTTCTGATCTAGAGCGAACTAATTAATTAAATCTCTTGCCAGATAAGGATTTAGTTGATCTATGCAACCCCATTGAAATACCAAGTAACGAAGAACCAGAAAGTTCTAGCTTATCCGGTTCCGATGCCATTGTTTGGTATGGAATGACGGATCAAACCCATCCTTTATATTCTAGTATTTCCCAACAAAATCAGCAAATCACCGAATTTTATCAGCAATTAAGTCAAAAACTTTCTAATGCTATCCTCGATGAAACCGAACGTCTTAGCATTCCCGAATTAGTCAAAAGAATGATTACATTATATGATATTGGCAAGCCTTTAAACCTAGAACTTCCTAAAAAATTTGTGGAACTAAATCGCTACGAGGAAAAATCCTATACAGGATGGTTTCAAGGGGACGGTGACGGGATGGGAAATTACCTAAAAAATCTGTCCATATCCTCAAGAAAAGAATTTAGTCAAAGAATGCGACAATGGGGAGAAGAACTAGAAAATTATCTTAACTTTGGTCGCATTATTTATGCGGGAGGAGATGACTTTCTAGGGGTTTTGTTTCCACAAAAATCAGAACCAAAATTAACCCTACAAGATTGTCTATATTGGTTTGATCAATTTCATCGGGAAATCTGGCCAAAACACGGTTATTCTCAGGATATAACTGTTAGCCTCGGTTTCGTTTGGGCAGCTTCAGGAGTTCCTCAGCGTGACATATTGCAACAATGTCGAGAAGCAGAAAAATCCGCTAAAAATCAAGGTAAAAATCGTCTAGCGGTGCGAATCCTTTTTAACAGTGGTAACTATTTAGAGTGGGTTTGTCCCTGGGAAAACTTGAAAGATATCCTCGATAGTTATTGTGATCGCAGTGAAGGAAAAAACTGGACACATTTCTATAATGATATAGCAACTTTAGAAAATCGCCGCGCTTTTACCGATGATAATCACGATATTGCCAATGCAGTTTTTAACCTTTATTTTAATCAAAATATACCCATCGATACCACCTCTCACCAAGATAGAAATAACTGGGTAATTAACCTCTCAAAAGTGGCCAATCATCTCACCTAAACATACAAAAATGCTGCAATATCTGATCATAATTAAACCTTTGGGATTTCTCTACGGTAGTGCTGGTCTGTTTCTGTCTCCAGAAAATCTAGTTGGACGTTCAGGAAATCGTTTTCCCCCCACTGCTGCCACAGTTTCGGGACTATTTGCTCACAGCAATCCCACCAATATTCGCGATTTACAAATTGCCGGCCCTTTTTGGGCAAACAGTGAACAACCAGATAACTTTTTTGTCCCCACTCCCTTTATTTATTTGGCTAAAAAACCCCTCGCCAATTATTTTCAAGACCAAGAAAATAACGACAATGGAAAAATTCAACACACCTTAACATGGCAAGAAAAATGGCAAGAGAAAGACGGTAAACAAATTGAGGGAAAATTCGATCGAGATAGTTGGATTCCTATCAACCAATGGTATAATCCTCAAAAAGCCTATGGTTCTCCGTGGCAATATCATCCCCATCTCCATCCGCGTTTGTTAGAGGAGCAAAGAAAGGTAAAAACTGGAGAATTATTCCTCGAAAATGCCGTCCAGTTACATCCAGATGCTTGTCTAGTTTATTTAGCTAATCAACTCCTAGAAAATGGCTGGTATCGCTTTGGTGGAGAATCCCATCTAGTGGAAGTTAAATCACTTGAACTAAGCAGCCATCTCCAAACTTTATTTAATCAAGATGTCGGTCAATATTTTGCCCTCATTACTGCCGCAATCTGGGGAACAAATCGCCTATCAACTCGCAATCCCAGTGATTGGCAATTAGAAACCCTCAACACCGAAAGACCAATAACCTATCGTTATCGATTCGGAGGAAAAGATAAAGTTAAGCGCTTATCTAGGGGACGTTATGCAGTTCCCGCAGGAACAGTTTATCGTTTAAAAAAACCCTTACCATCTTGGCAAAATTGGCAGGAATCTTGGTTCCCTACCGAAGGGGTTTCCCTCAAACGTTGGGGATGCGGATTAGCCTTACCCTTAGAAAATATTGCCAAATAAAGCCTATAATTAAGTAGGTAGGCGTTAAAAATTATCAGACACCCCCGTTATCAAGGGTAGGGTTGATTCATGAATCAACCCTACCTTATCAAGGGGACAGGGGGGATCGAACCTAAAATCCATTTTTAATTTAATTATAACCAGCTAATTATTGAGTAGGGTAAATGAGACGATCATAAGTGATATCTATGGCAAAAGTAAAAACTAGATTTCCTCGAAAAGCTTTATTAGGTTATCAAAAAAGTGGTAATAATCAAAGCTCAAAAATTAGCGAAAATAAAATGCTGCGTATGTTTTTAGATTTTTTGGTAGAAGAAGCTTTTAAAAACCCTTCTTCTCTCACTCCTTACACAGAGGAAATGGCTAAAGAAATCGATCAATTATTAAAGGGTGTTGCAATTGATTAGGAATAAACCTATAGCTTTGTGCTGCCCTAATAGCCTAAATACCACGATCAAATATTAACAAAATCTTAGAAAATTCTGACATTAATATTAACCTAGTTTAGAATAATCCCTAAGCATCTAAAATACTCACTTCCCCCAAAAAATGTATCACAAAAGTTATGGCATACTTGAAACCTTAGCACCCCTTCATGTGGGAGCAACCGCAGGAGAAGAAACGGGTAATCTTAACCTCATTTTTCGTGACCAATTCACCCAAACAGCAATTATCCCTGGGAGTTCTATTCGCGGCCGTTTTCGTGCCGATATGAACAATATAGATGAAAAACGTACATGGTACGGACACGAAACAATCCCAGGACAAGAAGACGGAGGAACCACCGAAGCAAAAGTTAAATTTGAATATGCTTCCCTCGTTTGGTTGCCGGTATTTTGTCCGGGGCAGCCGATAGTTTGGGTCACTTCTCCCCTATTATTAAAACGCTATAAACAAATCACGGGAATCTCTGCAAAAGTACCCAATCCCTATACTGCTTCCCCTAGTTTACAAGCGCGAGTAGTGCAGGGAGTTAACCGCAATAGCAAAGTTTTATTTTTTAACTTAGGATTTCTCGAAATTGAACACTTAGAGGAGCTTTCTTCGTGGATTCCCCCGCAAGCGGATTTAAAAGCTTCTCAATTAGTCGTCGTTGATGATAACGATATATCCATGCTGCACGATATGGCACTCTACCGACAAAGCCGGGTTAAACTACTAGAAGATCAGAAAAAAGTGGATACAGAAAAGGGAGCTTTTTTCAATGTGGAAGCTTTACCCGTGGGTAGTATTTTAGTTTTTCCCATTGCTTGCAAAGAAACAGGATGGCAACCTTTTGGAGAATCGGTAAACCAAAAAGAATTATATTTCGGAGGATTAGAATCCATCGGTTTTGGTCGTTGCCAAGTTACTATTTTAAACTACGCTAATCAATAATTACATTTTATCTAATATTATGGCTTGGAAAGAATACAATCTCGATCGCATTGCTCAGAAATTAGTTCTCGCTGCCAAACTACGAGACCGAGATTCTCTCAATCAATCTTTTAAAATGCGTGAATCCGTTTCCTATGGACTAGAAAGATTCTGGGGTGAACATCTGCGCTTACAATCCAAGGAAACCAATAAGGCAAAATACTGGAAAGAAACTTGGGATAAATTAGTCGAAACCATGGCAGAAGCGGGGATTCCTATCCCTAACGATACCGTACAGGTAAATGATACCGAATCTGTTCAAGCAATGGCAGAAAAACTCTGGGAATTAAAGCTAGAAGACCAGAGAATTACCCTCGCTGTTTTAACGCAACTATGCGATTGTTTAGTTTGGTGGACTCAAAGATATAAAGGAACAAAGGAACGATAAATTATATGGTTAATATTCCCGATATTGGTGACAAAATCCCCCTGATGTTTCGCGCACAAACCAAAGGGCGATCGCAGTTACAATATATTGACTCTAAAAAAGATGAAAATGATAGCCAAAAATGGGTAAAGGAATGGATAGAACGAGTCGATGAAAATCCTCCCCAATTTGGTGAGGAAGTCAAGACCAAAGAATATCAAATATCGTGGCGATTCGTCACTAATGGGGGACAAGATGAAGGAATAATTCGGCCTGTAATGGGTGCTTATGGCATACCATTTTATCCCGGTTCCAGCATGAAAGGAGCCTTTTGTCAAGCTTGCACCCCCGAACAAAAACAACGTTATCACCTCGAAAAAGATAGCGATAACCCTAGTCTTTTGCGCTTCCATGGCGGTTATCCCGTTAATGATTGGACGGAAAATCTTTTAGATATTGTTCACCCGCAACAGGGATGGCAAGTAAAAACCCCAAACACTCGACAAAAACCCAGTGGAGAAAGTGGTTTTGCTTTAATTTCTCTCTATCAACCTACCCTAAAATTTGGCATTTCTACCTCAATAGAACAACCCGATTGGGAGGAGATTTGGACTATCTGGGAAAGAGCTTTAGAATCTGGTCTAGGATGCCGTGTTAGTAGCGGTTATGGCTTACCAAAAGACATTAAATCTTCAAAAGAACCTTTATATAAATGTTTTCTGAAAGGGCAAGGAATGGCTCCTAAAAGCCTCGATGGTGCAAGGGAATTTCGACCCAATATTTTTCGAGGAGCAATTCGCGGTCATGCCTTGCGTATTTTTGGCGGTTTAACTGATGCTAAAAATGCCGAAAAGTTAGTTAATCAGCTATTTGGAGGAATTGACGGAGAAGCAAGCCAAGGTTTACTAGCGGTCGATTTTTGTGTCAAATCTCTAGAGTTAGGAACCTTTGCCAAGGGTTACAACGAACCCACCTACACAGTAACAGGAGAATTACGCTGGATTCTCACCCAATCCCAATCTCTCCCCGAAAACCAGCAAAAATGCTTAAAAAAATTAATTTGTTTTCTCACTCGTTTTGCCATGTTATTAGGAGGATTTGGTAAATCATGGCGACGAGCAGATCATAGTATTTTTTATGAGGATTATTATCCCAATAAACCCTTAATTGGCTGTCATTGGCAATGGGGGGATAAAAGTTCTTTAATCAACGATAATAAAGTCAGAGATTTAACTCATGTTCATCCCTTTATCAAAGATGTTCGCACTATTGCTAAACAATGGATGTCCTTACAAGAAAATATCCTCAGAACTCCCGATAATAGTGCTAACTGGCGAGAAAGTTGGCATCCTAAAAATGTCGAGGCTTGGGGAAGAATTGCCGAAGATAAAGATGATTCCCTAGCCATAAAATGGCTTCATAAAGCCTATCAAAAACTGGATAATTTAAGTATCTATAAAACCTCGGTGACAGGAAGTATCGCTCAAATTGGTTGTCTTTGGCATCGAATGTATCCCAAAAATAATCATCAATACCTAGAATTATTAACAATTTTTCCTGATGACTCTGATGATTGTGCTTATTTTCTAGGTTTTCTAGACGAGAATAATGGTCAAGAGGGAAAATTTCAAAAACTTTGGCCGAAATAATCCCGTTTACAGTTAATTACCTAAGCAAAATTAATTACACATTAGGATTAGTTGGAACCTAAAAAAGTAGGGCTAATTCATGAATTAGCCCTACCCTTATCCCTTACCTATTAGGTCAAATAGGATTAGTTGGAAACGCAATCGCCTCGGGGTTCGTAATGACCGGAAACCCCACCTTACCTATTAGGTCAAATAGGATTAGTTGGAAACAGTTTAGAAACGGTATATTTTGACATATAACCGTTCTTTCCTTACCTATTAGGTCAAATAGGATTAGTTGGAAACCCTTGAATCGCCTTGGCGTGACGCTTCGGTTCCTTTCGACCTTACCTATTAAGTCAAATAGGATTAGTTGGAACCTAAAAAAGTAGGGCTAATTCATGAATTAGCCCTACTCTTATTCCTTACCTATTAGGTCAAATAGTATTAGTTGAAAAACAGAAAAAGGGTTTCTTTTAGAAACCATTTTTCTAATAAATTGTGTCAAATATATCTTGACAAAAATCGATAAAAATGCTAGAACCTAATGGCAATCTTCGCTTTATTGCATGAGTAGAAAACGGGTTTCTTCGAGAAACCCGTTTTTTGCGATCACCAGTCAAGGAAAAACCCGATAATTCAACCTATTCCCTCGGATCAAAATCTGGCAGCGTCCCCAGCTTGCGAATGGTCACTTTAACATCCATAGACAAATAGTCATCAGCATCACCAAACCAAGAACCGGAAAGAGGTATGATTTGACCGGGATGACGAGCGATCGCCACTCGAATTAAATCAAAGCCGGCGGTAATTTGATTAGTCGGATCATAATTACGCCAACCGGCCCCCGGTAGATAAACCTGTAACCAAGCATGGGTAGCACCAGAGCCGGTCATTCCCACTTCACCACCGTCGAGGGCAGCATCGTAGAGATAGCCACTGACAAAACGACAGGCTAAACCCAATCTTCGCAAAGCTTCGATCATCAACCAAGCATAATCGCGACAAGTTCCCGACTTTAGCCGCAGGGTTTCTCCGGGGGATTGAGTTCCTTCACTCTCCCGGGATTGGTAAGTAAAATTATCTTTGATAGCCGCCATCATTCTTGCCATGGCATCGAGGGTATTATCTTGGTCCCCCGCTACAAAACTTTTGGCCCAAGCTGCCAGGCTGCCGTCGGCATCCTCAGCGTGGGGACGCATAAACACCACTAGATCTAACCATTCATCGGGGGTATATTGGACAGGAATTTCGATCGCCCGTTGAGCGAGGGGAAAATCAGCGATCGCTTTTAAGCCAAAATGTTCCGCCCGTAATCGACAGGTAACGATTAATTCTGACGCTGGTTCAGCAAATTCAAGCTCTACCACATTGTTAGATAGAGTATCCATAGTCCAGCGCGTTTTGGCGGCAATATTCGCTTCTACAGAATAACTGATAATTCTTTCACCGTGACCGGCACTAGGCAAAAAAATCGCCCGATGTTCCCCAAAAGTTACCGGTTTACGATAATGATAGGTGGTGATGTGTTCCAAGTCGTAGATGACACTCATCCTGATTATCCTTAATAAAGTAGCTGGTTATAATTGAAGATAAATCGCCCCTTAATCCCCCCTTGATAAGGGGGGTGTCTGACAATTTTTAACACCCACCCACTTAATCACTGATAACTGATAACTGATAACTGATAACTGAAATGACCTCTGACCCGTTCCTCGATCGAGCTTGGAATACCGAAGACCTAGAACAAGCGCTTCGAGGTGTCGGCACTATTCAAGAAGAACTCAACTATAATCAGGCACGCAATTCTCTGAGCAAACTTGTTGAGCGTCTGGATCTTACCTCGATCGAGAAAATTGGTCTAGAAGCGGAGATCGATCGCCTAGTGGCCCTGCTAGAAAAACTCGATCGATCCCTGATTCAAATTGCCGCTTTTGGCCTGGTGGGCCGGGGAAAATCCTCGATTTTAAATGCTCTGGTCGGTCAAGAAATCTTTACGACCGGTCCTCTACACGGAGTTACCCGCACCATTAAAGGGGTAAATTGGCAGTTAAGCAGCGATGATACTTTCCCTAATCTAGCGCGTCTGACCCTGAACGGCCAGGGTAATGCTCAGGTGCAATTGCTTGATACTCCCGGTATTGATGAGGTAGATGGGCAAACGAGGGAAATTCTCGCCTGTCAGGTGGCGCAGCAGGTGGATTTAATCCTTTTTATCATCTCTGGTGATATGACCAAAGTGGAATTTTCCGCCCTGGCCAAGTTGCGGGAAGCGGGAAAACCGATGATTTTGGTCTTTAATAAAATCGATCAGTATCCGGAAGTTGATCGCCTCGCTATCTATGAGAAAATCGCCTCAGAACGGGTGAAAGAACTACTCTCCCCCGATGAGATTGTTATGGTGGCGGCCTCTCCCCTCCTAGCGGAGACGGTTAAAGGGCAGGATGGACGGCTAAAAACGCAACGATTTCGGGGAAAACCCCAGATAGAAGCTCTGAAACTCAAAATTTTGGAAATTCTAGAGCGAGAGGGTAAATCGCTGGTAGCACTCAATTCTATGCTGTATGCGGACGAGGTAAACGAGCAAATTGTCGCCCGCAAAATGGCTATCCGTGATCGCGGCGCTAATCAATTGATTCAAAAAGCAGTGATGATCAAAGCATCGGCGATCGCTCTGAATCCGGTGACGGTGTTGGATCTGTTTACGGGGGCAGTTATCGATCTAGCCATGATTCTCGCTCTTTCTCGCTTATACGGCATCGATTTAACTCGTCAGGGGGCGATCGCTCTTTTACAAAAAATTGCCCTCAATATGGGGGGTATTAGTGCCAGCGAATTTTTAGCGGTTTTGGGCTTAAGTTCCCTAAAAGGACTACTCGGCCTCTCGATTCCTGCCACTGGCGGCATTTCTATCCTTCCCTATACTTCGATCGCCCTGACTCAAGCGGGGGTTGCCGGTGTATCCTGTTACGCGATCGGCCAAGTGACGAAAACCTATCTCGCTAATGGGGCCACCTGGGGACCCGATGGCCCGAAGGCAGTGGTAGCCAGTATTCTCGATTCCCTCGATGAAACCTCGATTCTCAACCGGATTAAGCGGGAATTAGGCTCAAAATTGGGGGTGGGGGACTTTTCAGTGTTGCCAAAGGCACGGCGTAGCCGTCCAGTAAACAGTAATCAGTAATCAGTGAACTGAAGGCAAGAGGCAAGAGGCAACAGGCAATAGGCTCCCAGAAAGAATCTGGCAATTCTCCTACCTAAAAAGAAGGTTAGAAACTGAGTAGATTAAAGTTTGTGTGATAATTTTTGCTTATGGAATCGTGAAATGTTGACTGAGAAGGACTTTTACGACTATTTTGCCGAAGAAACTATCAGTATAGGCTTCGTTTCCACACATAAACCAGAAGAGCCACAAATTGGGTTTTAGATTCGGCCCTTGTGAACTGAAAACTCAAATCTGACCACTGATAACTGATCACTGATCACTGATAACTGATAACTGATAACTGATCACTGATCACTGATAACTGACCACTGACTCGATCAATCCAAGAAATGCTTACTATGGACGATCGCCGCTATAATAACTACCGCCCCTTGAATTTGATAGATCAGACGGTAGGCATAGGCAGCCTTTTCTCGGATGGTATCATCGCTAAATTCGGCGCATTTTTTCGCTTCTAGGGGACAATTTTCTAAAGAATAGCTTATATCAAGAATTCGACGCACGACGGCCGCCGCGTAGGACGGAGAATCTCGACTAATATAAGATGCGATCGCATCCACGTCTTCAATTGCTTTGGGCGACCAGACAAGGCGATAATTCACTCGATCAGCCATTTGTTTAAAAGACCCTCAACTTCTTCTTGGGGGATTGTATTCTCTAGAGAAGCCGCGCTCAAACTTTGACGCACCTTCTCCAGAACGTATAAATGATACTGAATATCTTCAATTGAACAATCATCCGGTAATTGATTCAAGAGGGATTCCACTTTTTGTCTAATGCTATTCATACAAGTTTGACCGAAGTTTTTAAGGAAAAGTATAAATTTAAATTATCTATCAACTATCATCTATAGCAGTTATCTTAATAGTGAGGTACGAAGTATCTGGTTTTAGGGAACAGGGAACGGTTAACAGTAGCTGGTCGCCAAGAGATAATGCCAAATTTCTTTATACTTCATCTTTATGAGAAACGCTATATCATAGATAGAGAACTAATAGTCACGCATCCTATCTTATGCCATCGTCCCCAGAAAAGCGAGAAAAAGTTAAGAATAGATAGGGTGATTATCTCGCTTTTGTAACATTGGGGCGGGTATTCTGTTAAGAATACTTAATAATTCTCCTATCTGCTCAATCCCCGCAACTTTTAGGGATTATTGCCAATAAGCATCTAGCGGCCACAAGACCCCCCCCCAATCGCAGAAATTTTTTGTTACATTAGTTTACAGTTCCCTCAACGCCCCAATGGGTTATTAATTTTAATGTCTTCTTCGGTTCCTTCGTCGGATTTTATACCCTTAATCGGTCAAGAAACAGAAATCTTTAACTGGGCAAAATCCCATTATCGTAACCATACCTTTGCCAAAGATGAAAAAGTAGCCACGCGCCCCGGACTGTTATACTTTGTCGAATCTGGGGCGATTCGTATTGTTGGTAAGGCACAAGTTAACGTTATCGACCAAAAATTTCCCCGTCAACTACCTATTGCCGATAGTGAGGAAGTATTTCTCGGTTTTGTGGGTGCAGGTCAACCTTTTGAGATTGTTTCTCAATTTCCCTTTCAATTACAAGCCCAAGCTCATCTAGACGAGACCGAATTAGTCTGGTTATACTGGGAAGACCTAGAAAAATGGCCGCAATTGCGATCGGCTGTTATGGAAACTTTTCGCCATCAATACCAGCGTAAGTTATTTTGGTTGAGTATTCTCGGTCAAAAACGCTCCCTCGATCGATTAATGGGGTTCTTGGTTCTATTATTGGAAGAATACGGTCAACCCTGTGTGGAAGGTTATTATCTCCCCTATCCCCTAACTCACGCTCAAATTGCCAGCGCCATCGGCACTACCAGAGTAACAGTAACAAGATTAATCGGTAAATTGCGACAACAAAATTCGATCTTTTTTAAGCAAGATAATCTTATCGGATTGCCCAGTTTATTTTTGAGTCAGAATTAATTTTTCTGCGGTGTTGCTGACTCACGCTATGAATGCTAACTGTGCATCCTATCCAAAAGTTAGTTTGGCTCCAGGTTTTAAAAACCCCACACAACAAGATTCCTATCACAAATCAGCAACGCCAGAAATCTATTATGACCGCACAAACCCCGCTATCGCTCTCCGTTCTCTACGAGGAAGATTTTGTTCTCTGGACAGAAAAAACCGCCGAACTTTTAAAGCGAAAAGAGTTTAACAGAGTGGACTGGGAAAATCTGATCGAGGAAGTAGAGTGCATGGGGAGAAGCGAGCGCCACGCCGTAGAAAGTTTATTAACTCAACTATTAATTCATCTTTTAAAACTGAGTTATTGGACAACGGAAAGAGAACGAAACGCGCGTCATTGGCTAGGAGAGATAGCCGCTTTTCGAGTGCAACTGAAAAAAAAGATGAAAACCCCAACACTGAAAAATCATGCCCTTAATTCCTTTGGGGAAGCCTATTCAGACGCAAGACAAACCCTAATTGATGGGAGAATTGTCGATAAAAATACAATTCCCCTAGAGTCTATATTAACTCTCGAACAAGTATTAGACGGAGATTGGTTCCCCATCGATATCGCACCTTTTCTTAGTTAAGACCCACATTCCGCACTTCACTAAGTAGCATAGTAGTAGTATGTCAATTTATAGACAAGGGCAATCACTCTGGCAATAAACATCCGTATTTTTTAGGCAATACTTTTCGTAGTACGGATTAGAGAATGTCAATATTAGTGTATTTAGGGTCTGCTGAAAAAGTTTGTTGGTGGGGTTAGAAGTCAGTTATCAGTTATCAGTTATCAGTTATCAGTTATCAGTTCACTGAGAAAACTCCCCACACCCCACACCCCACACCCCACACCCTACACCCCACACCCTACACCCTACACCCTGCCCCCAGGAAAAACTTTTTGCCGCAAACCCTACTTAACGTTTGTGATCAACTAATTGGCTGAGAGTCACCACCTGATAACCTCGATCGTGTAATTTCGCTAATAAATTCTTCAGCACGATCGCCGTATTCTCATCTCTTTCGGGGGAACCACCGTGAAGCACTAAAATCGCCCCGGGGAAAATAAATTGCGAGATATACCAAGTGGTAAATTGAGGATGATTCGTTCCTTTTCTGGTATCTAAAGGAATCATGGAAGCGAGAGCAAATCGGGACTCGTAGCCGGGGAATTTCCCCAAAAACGAGCGCATAGATTGATTATAGAAGGCTTGACCGGGACGATACCAGCGCGGTGCTTGACCGGTAAGACGACTTAAAATATCGTTAGCTTCCCGAAACTGACTAGCAAAAGCGTCGGCAGCCAGTTGACTGGTGCGGAGATCTTGGGTGCCGTGATTAGCGATTTCGTGACCTTGGGCGATTAGACGCTCAATCAAGGTGGAGTTCGGTTGCAGGTGTCCTGTAATCAGAAAAAAAGTCGCCTTGACGGGGGTTGCTGGACTGGCCTTTTCTCGATTATGAGCCGCGATCGCTGCTAAAATGCGATCGGTGGATTTTCCTTCGGGATCGTTGGGGGTGGGTGCATCATCGATGGTAAGAGCGATAATTTTCTCTCCTGTCGGTTGATAGAAAATTGCCCCCGGAAAAAGTCGAGCGACGATCGAGATAATTAATTTGGCAATGCTCATTCGGGAAAGTAAGGGATGAGAGTAAAAGCAAAAATTAGCAATTACGGGCCAGTGACTGAAAGATTATTTCTGTAGGAGATATTTCTGCATTTTGTTGAGTTTCTGCCAATAAATAATCATTAAAACCACATAGGCCACAAAACTGAGGATATCAACTACGGGTAAAAATAGGGTAGTGGCCACGATCGCCCAAGCTAATCCCAGACGCTGATTACAACTACCAAACCGGTGTGCATTTTCTCCTAGAGCCGAGCGATTAGGATGCTGGTAGCTTGAAAGCTGAGATAATCCAGATAAAAACCGTGTGAACAATCGGGATGATCATCAACCACATCCATACTGGTGGAAACCGGCGATGTTCGGGGGGGAGAACTACCAGAGCGTTATAATGAAACCAAGCCACCAAGACATTCAGCAACACAATGATCGCGATGACGCTGATAACGGCGATCGTGGGTAAAGTTCCTAGTCTTCTTATCATATTTAGTTTCTAATGTCAAGGGTTTGTCATCGATTCTAAAGATTTTTT
The DNA here is from genome assembly GCF_007095585.1 of Microcystis sp. M_OC_Ca_00000000_C217Col. Classification (NCBI taxonomy): domain Bacteria; kingdom Bacillati; phylum Cyanobacteriota; class Cyanophyceae; order Chroococcales; family Microcystaceae; genus Microcystis; species Microcystis sp. M_OC_Ca_00000000_C217Col. The sequence continues at coordinate 1,970 of NZ_SFBV01000103.1, read as the reverse complement.
TAAGGTGCTAGTTAATTCTCGCACCGCTTGTTTTTTGGCTGCCCCGTCCCGTTGATAGGTGCTGTGCCAGCGTGCCGTCACATCGAGGGGTTCTGCTACGGTAATTATCGCCTTTTGTGGTGCAATTGCCGGCCGAGCTTGGCCTTTGCCCGTAATTTCGTGAATCAGGGCATTAATCATCAATAAAGTCTCTGCAAACCTTCTAGCGGTGGGTTTATTTTGTAGATAGGACTTGCTGAATAATGGTAAAACCCTTTGAAAATAAGGCTTTTGACCTGTTAAAATCTGATGTTAGTGCAAGAAAATAGGATTGGGACATTCAAAAACCTTGCATTATTCTCCTCGTAGTACAAAACTGGTACAAAAAAAGAGGGCAACAAAGCCTGAAACGACCGACGACCGGCTACTGACTCCTGACTCCTGACTCCTACCCCCAGGAAAAACTTTTTCAGCAAACCCTAGATAATGACCGGTGACGACGACAAAATTCTCCACCCATCTCATGTGCCAGAGATGTTGATGCGCTTCCGACGCGACTAGAGCCGCCAAACCCCTTTCCACGTCCGAGAGGGTTTGGATGTCCACGTCCCGACGATAGATCCAATCCCAGACCGTATCCTCGATATCCTGGGCGCGTTCGAGCAAATTGCGATCGCTATGGGGCTGCATTTGCAGATATCCCTCCAACATTTTTAATACTGCGTCCATCAATCCCTGTAAACGCAGGGTTAATCCCTCGATCGGACTCAAATTGGCTAACTTTGCCGCTTGTTCCTCTAACTGAATGGCGGTATGGAAACGCCGATCAAAACTTTCCATTTGTTCTAATAAATATTCAGCAATACGCAATAGTTTCGGGTAGAGTAGGGCCTCTTCCTCTGGGGTCAATTGCTGCTCTGGATTCCATTCCCTCGATGAGAGAGAGTTTTCTAATTGCCGATTGGCCCCATCCCCCGGAGGAAAACCACATTCGCGCTCGATCGCCCCACAGAGTTGCCAAATCTTCGGCCAGGGATTTTCTAAATACTGATACCTCACACCGATGGGGACAATAGACACCTGCTGATTCTCCCCCGCTGCCACCAGATCCTCGACACACCAAAAACTGGTTTGAGCGCAGCCCAATTCTAAACGACTGACCAGTTCGCCGTGACCGTTGGTATAGCCTTCCGGCGCAATGGCCAAGGGAAATTGCCCGCGAACGTAGAGATGGCGCAGGGTACGCAAACAGCCGAAATCGGGACGACCGCGGATCACGGGAACGCCACCGATCGCCGGTAAGAGCCAATTAGCCACTGGACCTGCCCAGAGGGGAATCCCTCGATCGTAGAGAAAATAGCCAAAAACTGGCTTATTTAAACTTATTCCCTCATTGGCAGCTATTTTAGGCAGGTTGGTATGAAGATAATGGATCAAGGAGGGGGGGTCGTTAGTGCTGGAATGACGATAGGCAAGCAGAAACCGCAACTGTCCAGCTTGGAAACGGCGGTAACAATCGACGAGAATTTCGCTATTTTCCCCTTCCACCCGCTCAATCTGACATTGCGATCGCAAATAGAAGGGCAACAGCCGATAAATTGCCGCCAAGACCAAGGGGTTAAAATGGGGGGCGAGAAATTTTAGCGGTGATTGGGCGCGGATAGGTTTTGTCATCGGAGAATGAGTTTATTATGGATAGGACAGAATCAAGGATTTTGAGCGGAGCCGGAGAAAATTATCGGTTCACCTAAGTATGATATTTGATTTTTTTCCATCTTCAATGCTCCTAAGTAGGGCTGGCTGAATAATGGTAAAAACCTTGTTGGGTAAGACTTTTAGACTTTTTGTCAATCAAAAAGTACCAGGCATGGCAGTGATGAGGGGGAAAATTGAGGCACTTTTTCCCTGAAAATTAGGTAATTGGCCACCTCAAAACCGGTAAAACCCCACACCCCACACCCGTTACAGTAGAGCAGGAAGTCGCCTTCCCA
>NZ_SFBV01000102.1:0-25619 GCF_007095585.1 Microcystis sp. M_OC_Ca_00000000_C217Col | reverse complement strand
ACAAATATGATTTTGTTTACCTTGTTTATTGATGCCATTTTTACGGATATGGGTAGATTTACATTCAGGGCATTGCATTTTGATTTCCTCCATTCATATCTCTATTATGCAACGCCCAAGATTACTCACTATCTCTTCCACAACGCCCAGGGAGGTCGCAGACTTAGTCGGAGGCAGATGCGGAGCCGACGACGGAACTATAGTAAGACGACTAAAATAGAGGTTTCCGAAAATTGCCCCAGCTACAATTGAAATGCCAAGCAAAAAACTGTAAATTGCAATTTTTTTTCTCATATTTTTTTCTCATAAATGCTTGAAGAATCGTGGAGTCGATAACTACAGTTAAGTTAACTGTGGACACCAACAGATAGCCTACCAATTACTTCTGCAACCAATAACTGAAGCAGCCCAACTATTAATTATACCGCTTACTGCGGTTTAGCACCCTCCTCTGTCTTACTATCCCACCTCCATCGGTCTAACACCCCCTTAATCATACCTAATACCGCACCGTGCGGTTTAATCACCTCAATTTGGGCATAATTACCGCAGAGGGTGGTCTAGTATTCCCTTCAAGTGGATTTTACCGCATTTGCTGATGACAGAAGAAGCACAATCCCCTCGACTGTTAGAACAAGTCCGAGAAGTCATGCGTCTCAAGCACCTCAGCTTGAAGACGGAAAAATTACATTCGAGATTTGGCTCTTCGGTTTGTGTTATGCAATGAATGGAGGTTATAAGAGATGGAACCCTTATAGAGAAAGACATTTGGCGATTTTTATCAATTGTTTTTGCTCTAGAGCGAACTAATCAATTAAATCTCTTGCCAGATAAGGATTTAGTCGATTTATGCCCCCCTATCGAACCATACCAAGTAACGAAGAACCTGAAAACTCACATCTGCTCACTGATCACTGATCACTGATTGCCTCCTATTGACACAAACGTTGATAAACTGTGGCTAAAGCTTGGACATCACCGACGTTACCCGGGAAAAGAACCACAGGTAAATTAGGAAAGAGGGGATGATCGGCTGCTGTGCGGACCATGGAGACACCGGGGAGAATCTGACCGAGTAAACGGGCCGATTGCAGGCTTAAACCCGTACTTAAGACATCATTGGAGGTAATTCCACCTTTACTGATTAAAAAACTGATGTCACTGGGTAAACCCTTAACAATGTCCATTAACAGGGTGGAGACGACAACCCCAAAATCAAGGCGTTTCTGCACAGAGGCAAAGGTTAACTCTTGCCGACTGGTATAGATCACGGGGGTTTGTTTATTTTTGTGAATAAGCTTGACTTTTTCCAGAACTTGTGCTAGGAGTTGCTCTCGTTGCTCGGGACGATCGCGCAATGCCGTCACATCGATTTCGACTCCGACGGTGTTGGGTTGTTGAAGCAGTTCATCTAATTGTTGGCTAGTTTTTTTGACGTGGGAACCGACGATAATTGCCCCGGCTTCCCCCGTGGGCTTATACTTACCCATAGATTCGGGTGCGATCGGTTGAGTTCCTAAATTAGCCAAAGAAGTTAAAATACTGGCGGCACTGCGGAATAAAAATTTTTTTCCCTCCCCTGCGGCGGTTAAAATATCTTCGGCAAAGCGATCGAGATCCGCTTGAGTTTCCCCATCTACCACCCCACATTGATTATTTTTGAGCTTTTGCAGTCTTTCTAAACTACCTTGACGGATATCTGCCAGTAAAAATCTCTCCACATCATCTGCTTTAATTTTACCTTGCGTTTTCTCCTCCACATAATCCGGCAGATAACTGTAATGGTAGGCAAAAACCGAATCGCGAGCGAATTCCGTCTCGTGGACGGGAGTGGGAACGCCATCGATGATTAAATAGTGAATACTATCGCGAGTGATTCTCCCCCCCTCAAAAAAGGCTGGAATCAGGAAATGAGCATCAAAACCGCCCAATTCTTCGGCAATAACATCAGTTTCGATCGGATAATGCCCGCGCAGGGTAGAATCGGAACGACTAACCACCAAAAAATCCTCGATTCCCTCTTTAGTTAAGGCAGTTTTCAGGTGATGACAGACTTCTCGCGTGACAGACTCGGCTTTTTCGGGGGTTAAAGCGCGAGTATTGGTCAAAACAAAGAAAATTGGCGCATTATCTGCCAATCCCAAGCGGAGAGTATCTTCATCCCACCGCATCAATAACAGACAACTATGGACTGTTTGGGAACCTGTCGGGTCGTCATCTAAGACTATAATTTTAGGTCTATTATTACTCATATATTTTTTATCAGGATGGGAGGGACGAAGGAATCAAGAGAATCTGGTTAATAGTTTATCGGGTTCTGGTTCCCCATTAAAGTCGTCCCCTCCCTAAGCAACCGCTATCAATCTTGATCACAATCTGTCCAATATAGGATAAGCTATACCATGATTCATACAGTGACGAAGTTGAGCGCGGGAGACTTCCCTTTGAATACGTTAATCCACCCCACTGCGGTTATCCATCCGTCGGCAAAACTTGATGCCAAGGTTAAAGTTGGTCCCTATGCTGTGATCGGGGCCAATGTGGAAATTGAAGCTGATACAATTATTGATGCCCATGTGGTCATTGAGGGTCCGACTAAAATTGGCAAGGGTAATCATATTTTTTCTGGGGCTGTTATTGGTAATGAACCACAGGATTTAAAGTATAAAGGTGGCGAAAGTAGCGTGGAAATTGGTGATCATAACCAAATTCGCGAGTTTGTCACGATTAATCGCGCCACCGATACGGGAGAAGTTACCCAAATTGGCAATAATAATTTATTAATGGCCTATGTTCACGTTGCCCATAATTGTATTTTGCAAGATAACATTATTATCGCTAATAGTGTCGCCTTGGCTGGTCATGTCCAGATCGAATCAAAAGCAGTTATCGGGGGGGTTTTAGGAGTACATCAATTTGTTCATATTGGCAAAATGGCCATGTTAGGAGGAATGAGTCGTATTGATCGCGATGTTCCCCCTTTTACTTTAGTGGAAGGCAATCCCTGTCGGGTACGAACTCTTAATTTAGTCGGTTTACAAAGAGCCGGTTTTACCGATGAAGATCTAGCTTTACTGAAAAAAGCTTTTCGGATTATCTATCGTTCTAATATAAATCTTCAGGAGGCTTTAGAACAAGTTTCTCTCTTAACCGATAACCCCCATGTTCAACATCTCTGTCAATTTTTACAATCCTCTACCACGGGAGAAAAACGTCGCGGTTTAATTCCGGGGAAATAATTTTTTTATTGAGGAACAGGGTGTGGGGTGATGGGGAAGTGGGGAAGTGGGGAAGTGGGGAAGTGGGGTGTGGGGTGTAGGGTGATGGGGAAGTGGGGAAGTTGGGAAGTTGGGAAGAATAAATAAAAATAATCTCCTGAATCCTGAATCCTGTCTCCTGTCTCCTGTCTCCTGAATCCTGAATCCTGTCTCCTGTCTCCTGACTCCAGCAATCCTGTCTCCTGACTCCTAACTCCTGAATTCTTTTATTATCAAATAATTATCCAAATGCGTATATTTATTAGTACGGGTGAGGTATCCGGTGATTTACAGGCAGCCATGCTGATTGAATCCCTTTTTAAACTAGCTAAAACCCAGGAAATTGAGTTAGAAATTTTTGCTCTAGGTGGCGATCGCATGGAGTTAGCTGGGGCAAAAATGCTGGGTAAAACCACTCGACTGGCTGCTATGGGATTAATTGAATCTATCCCCTTTATTTTGCCAACCTTACAACTACAAAAACGAGCAAAAGAGTTTTTTAGAGATCATCCCCCTGATCTGATTATTTTAATTGATTATGTGGGGGCAAATGTGGCGATCGGTCAGTCGGCTAAAAAAATTATTCCCGATGTCCCAATTATTTATTATATTGCCCCACAGGTGTGGATTTGGTCGGAAGAAAATATCCCCTCAGCTAAACTCAGGGCCACAGCAGAAAAGTTATTTAATACGGAAAAATTAATCGCCGTCACGGATAAATTATTGGCAATTTTTCCTGCCGAAGCCCGTTTTTTTGAAACAAAAGGTTTACCAGTAACTTGGGTAGGACATCCTTTAGTTGATCGTATGGCAAATGCTCCCAATCGCCAAGAAATGCGGCAAAAATGGGCAATAAAAACCGAAGAAACGGTGGTCGCTTTGTTACCCGCTTCCCGTCAACAGGAGTTTAAATATCTCGTGCCGACGGTGTGCGCTGCTGCCCGAAAATTACAGGAAAAAATACCCGATATTAAGTTTTTAATTCCCGTTCCCCTAGCTTTATACGAACCAAAAATGCGAGAATTAGTGGCGGAATATGGATTAAATGCGGTGATTATGGAACGAGATCAGACTTTAGAAGCGATTGCTGCGGCCGATCTGGCTGTGGCTAAGTCTGGTACAGTTAATCTCGAAATTGCTTTATTAAACGTGCCGCAGGTGGTGGTTTACCGTTTAAGTGCAGTTACTGCTTGGATTGCCCGCAATATTATGAAGCTTTCTGTACCATTTGTCTCACCGGTAAATTTAGTTTTAATGCGAGAAATTGTTCCCGAATTATTACAAGAGGAAGCTAACCCAGAGAGAATTATGCAGGAATGTCTAGATTTATTATTAAATCAGCAACGTCGGCAAAAAATGTTAGATGAATACGCAGAAACCACAGCCGGTTTAGGAACAGTAGGAAGTTGCGATCGAGTGGCACAAGAGGTACTTAAAATAGGACTTTGTTAGGGTTAGGAGCCTGTCGTCAGGAGACAGGATTCAGGAGACAGGAGACAGCTTTTTTCTCCCCGCTCCCCAATTCATAATTCATAATTCCTACACCCTACACCCCACGGCTGCATCCCACATTTGCAGAAATATCGACAATCAGCAATTATCAGTAACTCTGAAATTGGTACAAAAATATGAACAATCGCGTGTAAGCATCCCACCGAAAAGCTAATGCGCGGGGGGTTTGGGGGCGGCGCCACGACCCCAACGGGGGGTTTGGGGGGTAGAACCCCCCAAAAGCTTGGATTGAGTGATAAAACTGAAAGTAACACACCCAATTTTAGGAGAAAGTTTCCCTTGAAAAATCCCAAATTAGTAGATTTACAAAAATAAGATGCACCCCACCCTACACCAAGGAAAAACTCTTTCAGCACACCCTACTTATAAGCGTCCATCCCCTCACAGGAACAAACCAGATTTCTGTCCCCGTAAGCATTATCAACCCGTCCCACTACCGGCCAGAATTTATAATCTTTTAGCCAAGAAAGCGGGTAAGCTGCCTGTTGACGGGAATAGGGACGACTCCAATCATCGGCAGTTAAAACTGCGGCTGTGTGAGGGGCATTTTTTAAGGGATTATCGTGGATATCCATGCTACCATTAGCGATCGCTTGTACCTCTTGATAGATAGTTAACAAAGCTTCACAAAAACGGTCTAATTCGCCCAAAGATTCGCTTTCCGTGGGTTCCACCATCATTGTACCCGCCACGGGCCAAGAAACCGTCGGCGCGTGGAAACCGAAATCCATCAAGCGTTTTGCCACATCTTCCACCTCGATGCCGGCCTGTTTTTTCAGGGGACGTAAATCGATCACGCACTCGTGGGCAACCGTTCCCGCGCTACCCTTAAATAACACCGGATAGGCCGACTCCAGACGAAAAGCCAGATAATTAGCGTTCAAAATTGCCACTTCTGTCGCTTTTTTCAAGCCGGCTGCCCCCATCATAGCGATATACATCCAAGAAATCACCAAAATGCTGGCACTACCCCAAGGCGCGGCCGAAATTGCGCCAATTGAGTCCTGATGCTTACCGTTAGCGGTTTCTGGGGATAATTTCGCCAAAACTAGGGAAACATCGGGCAGAAAAGGCACTAAATGGGATTTTACTCCGATTGGTCCCATACCGGGGCCGCCACCACCGTGGGGAATACAGAAAGTTTTATGGAGATTCAAGTGACAGACATCAGCGCCAAAATCCGCCGGACGACATAAACCCACCTGAGCATTCATATTCGCGCCATCCATATAGACTTGACCACCGTATTGATGAATCAAGGCGCAAATTTCGCTAATTCCCTCTTCAAAAACGCCGTGAGTGGAAGGATACGTCACCATCAAAGCCGCTAGATTATCCTGATGCTTCTGGGCCTTAGTTTTCAGGTCATCAATATCAATATTGCCCCGAGAATCGCAATTAACCGCCACTACTTTCATACCACACATAACAGCGCTGGCAGGATTAGTCCCGTGAGCGGACTCAGGAATTAAGCAAATCTGACGATGACCTTGACCGCGACTTTCATGGTAGGCTCGGATCACCTGTAAACCGGCATACTCTCCCTGAGAACCGGCGTTCGGTTGTAGGGAAATGCCATCAAACCCGGTAATTTCCCCTAACCAAGTCTCTAACTGTTGAAAGAGCAGTTGATAGCCTTCTGCTTGGTCAATCGGAGCAAAAGGGTGTAATTTGCCGAATTCTGCCCAAGTTACTGGAATCATCTCCGCTACGGCATTGAGTTTCATCGTACAGGAACCGAGGGGAATCATGGAAGTATTTAAGGCTAGATCCTTTGTTTCCAGACGGTGCAGATATCTGAGTAATTCCGTTTCCGAGTGGTAACGATTGAACACCGGCTCGGTAAGATAGGCACTGGTACGGGTTAAATTAGCGGGTAATTCTAGACTAATTTTCTCGACTAATTCGGCTGCGGTAAAGGGTAATTCCTCGGTTGGGGCAAAAATTTGCCATAAATCCCACACATCCCTGAGACTGGTGGTTTCATCGACACTAATTCCTAGATTATTCTCATCAAAATAACGCAGATTAATCTTATGGGTTTTTGCCTTGGCGAAGATATCCTTAACTCCCGTGGATACCGTAACTTTGAGCGTATCGAAGCGCGGTTCTTTCCCCACCTGATAACCCAACTGTTTTAAACCAGTTGCCAATAAAGCGGTTAATTTCTGCACTCTTTGGGCGATTTTCTTGATTCCTTCCGGTCCGTGATACACCGCGTACATGGAAGCAATCACCGCTAGTAACACCTGTGCGGTACAAATATTACTGGTGGCTTTATCCCGGCGGATATGTTGTTCCCTGGTTTGCAAAGCTAAACGCAGTGCGGGTTTACCCTGACTATCCTTCGATACCCCGACAATGCGCCCCGGAATACTGCGTTTATAGACATCTTTGGTGGCAAAATAGGCGGCATGGGGACCCCCATAACCCAAGGGAACCCCAAAGCGTTGACTGCTACCCACGGCAATATCAGCCCCCAATTCGCCGGGGGGAGTCAACAGGGCTAAACTGAGAATATCGGCGGCAACGGTGACTAAAGCCCCATTTTCCTGCGCTTTGGCGATAAATTCCCGATAGTCATAAATTACGCCATCGGTGGCTGGATATTGTAATAATGCGCCAAAAATCGGCGTTTGGAAGTCAAAGAGACGATGATCCTCGATAATAATGTCAATACCTAAAGGAATCGCTCTGGTTTTAACAACTTCAATCGTTTGGGGATGGCAACTACTAGAGATAAAGAAAGCATTGGCTTTAGTTTTACACAGTCCGTAACTCATAGTCATCGCTTCTGCGGCTGCTGTTCCTTCATCGAGGAGGGAAGCGTTAGCAATTTCCAGACCAGTTAAGCTAGTGATGAGAGTTTGGAAGTTTAAGAGAGCTTCTAAGCGTCCTTGGGCGATTTCCGCTTGATAGGGAGTATAGGCGGTGTACCAACCCGGATTTTCTAAGATGTTGCGGAGAATTACCGGCGGGGTGATACAGTCATGGTAGCCCATGCCAATAAAGGAGCGAAATACCTGATTTTTCGAGGCAATAGCTTTTAATTGGGCAAGAGCGGCGTATTCACTCAAGGCAGGTGCTAGATTAAGGCTTTTTTGTAAACGAATTCCTGACGGGACAGTTTTAGCGATTAACTCCTCAAGGGTAGCAACACCCAAAACCGCCAGCATTTTCTCGATTTCCGTCTCCGTCGGCCCAATATGACGGTTAACAAAGCTATCGGTACAGTCTAGCAGGTCTTGCAGGTCAGCAGGAGCGAATTCCTCGGTTTTCTCGGCCGTAATTGACCTATTTAGCATATTAATCTCGGTTTCAACAATTACAAAAGTGCTGCGTTTCATCGCTAGGGGTGATTTTAACGCAACTTGTAAAATTTTTGTAATATTTCAAGTCAGCAATCGGCAAGATAAAGCGGAACCTAATTTGCTATCGAAAGTATGCACAAAATTAACCTCACTACTGCTTCGTCACCAAAAACCAACCGGAATCCGTAGAGCCGATCGCCTTTAATCCTTCTAAATCAGTAGCTTCTTTGGTTTGACGATCGATAATTAGGTAAGGTTGCTTGTGACTTTGCCAATGATTGATTAATTCTTCAGTAGCAAGGGGAAAAACCCGACGACCACTATAAAAATTTAAGGAGGGGCGCTCGTAGGCAAAAGCAATATAAACAGGGTGATCTGCTGGCACATATTTCTGTACTAAACTCGCCACCGGTTTGACGGGGAAATTCTCATTTAATTCCCATATCCACAGGGGAGAATTGACAAAAATAAACAAAGAAACCAACATTCCCCAGAGTAAAACCACGATGAATTGTTGCGAGCGCCGGGCTAACAAAATCGCCGTTGTCACCATGGTCAAGGACAGTGACAATAAGGTTAAAAGAATTAAGGGATGGAGAGGTTCAATAGCGGCAAAATTACCCGGAAAATAGGCTATTAAAGCTAATAAACCCGCCCCAACGCCGATAATACCCAGAATAATTGACCAGATTGGATGATAGGGGCGATCGATGGGAAGATTACCCACCTGCGCCAAGGCATAACCGGCCGCTAAAGCCAAGGCCGGATAGATCGGCAGAATATACCAAGGCAATTTAGTCGCCATTACCGAAACCACCAACAGATAAACACCCGTCCAAACTAACAGTAACTTCGCCCAACTGTAGAGATGTTCCTGACGAGCTAAACGTAAACCCCAAACCGAGAAAATTAACCAGGGCCAACTATATTTAATAATTTCTAGCAGATAATACCAAAACGGCCAGCGATGATTGTCCAGATCGTCACTAACTCGCTTTAACTGTTGAACAAAAAGGGAATCCAGAAACTCCCGCTCGTAGTGCCAAAATTGGGCGGCATACCAAGCAAAAGCGGGGGTTGCTCCCAATAACCAACCCGACCAAAAATAGGCAGAAGTTAATAACCGGGGGGTATCCCAGAGCAGAAAAATCAAGCCGATACCCGCCAATAATAGCCCCATAATCCCCTTCGTCAGACAAAGGAGGGCAAATCCTAACCCCGCCCCCACAGACCAGCGTAAATCGCGTCGTGAGCGCAGTAAACCAACAAACATCAGGATTTCAAAACATAATACCGCTCCATCCAACATGGCTAAACGGCCATGGCGCACCACTGGCAAAAGAGTTAAATAGATCAAGGCCGACAGTAAAGCTGGCAAACGAGCGGGAAAAATTTCTCGACCGAGAAGGTAGAGAAGCGGCACCGATAAAGCTGTAAAAAAAGCGGGAATTAGTCTAGTATTGGCCTCATTGATACCCCAGAAATGGTAGGTTAGACCAATTAAACTATGAATCAACGGCGGTTTATTCAGGTAGGGATCACCCCAAAGACTAGGAAATAACCAGCGCAATTGTTCCAGGGGGGTTTGGCTAATTTCCTTGGCCACCTGAGCGATTGTTGCCTCATCCCAATCCCGCAAGGGTAAATTCCCTAATCCCACTAGATAGATAGTTAAGGCCGCTATTAATAATCCCAGTAAACACAGAAATTCTTTAAAATTTTCTCTCTGACGCAATTTATAGCTAGAATATCCCCAAGTAAATTTTTGACGGTTCATAAGCTAGATCAGTTATCAGTAAACAGTTATCAGTAAACAGTTATCAGTGGACTTATACCTAATATTATCTCAAGAATAAAATTTTGTCTAGACAAGAAACTTACCCAAATAAAAATAATTTTAATTTCCCCATATTTTTCAGTTAAATTGAATTATCAATGACAGATAAGTAGGGAGGCACAATTATTTGTAGGATGGGTTAGCGGTAGCGTAACATGAGCGGGCGTTGGGTTTCATGCTTCAACCCAACCTACGTTCATCTTATATTTAATTCCACCCACCTACTTATATATTTCAATATCGAACTACTCATTAGTACAAGACAGCGAAGCAAGCTCTGATTCAGTTATAATTTTTGGATATGTCTAATCAACTGATAACTCACATCTGATAACTGATAACTGATAACTGATAACTCACATCTGATAACTGATAACTGATAACTGATTATGTATTGGTATAATGGCGAATTAATCGAGGATGAGCGAATAAGTCTGGATATTAATGATATTGGGCTGCTTTATGGAGCGACAATATTTACTACCCTGCGTATCTATCAAAAAAGCTTAGATCATCCCCTAACCCATTGGCAAGAGCATCTCCAACGTCTGCACTCTAGTTTACAAGTTTTCCACTGGTCCGCTCCCGATTGGCGGCGAATTCGCCAAGGAGCCGAAAAATTATCCCGATTCTATCCTGTCCTGAGAATCACAATTTTTCCCGATGGTAGGGAGTGGATTAAAGGCAGATTTCTCCCCGAAGATTTAAACCTTAGACAAGAGCAAGGAATTATTGGCTGGGTAGTGGATAATCCCGCTTGGCAACGCGTTTTAGGAGAGCATAAAACTGGTAATTATTTAACTCCTTGGTTAGCGTCACAAACTGCTCAAAAAAAAGGGGCAAAAGAAGCGATATTAGTCGATCAATCTGGGAATTGGTTAGAAACTAGCACGGGTAATTTATGGGGATGGAAAGATAATTGCTGGTACAGTCCCCTGCTGACTGCTGACATTTTACCCGGGATTGGGCGCTCGGCTTTGATCGGCTGGTTAAAAAAACAAAATATTTCCCTAGAAGAAAATCTCTGGACTCCTGAATTTGTCAGGACTTTACAAGCGATCGCCTATAGTAATTCCCTGGTGGAAATTATCCCTTTTAATTCTATTCTTGGCTGTAATCTAGAGATAAATACAGCTATTTATAGAGAAGTTTTACCAGATTTACAGCAATATTTTTCCAGTCAATTATAGAATAAATAAGGGTGTGTTACTAGGGGCTAACACACCTAAAATCGGGAAATAATGCAGCTCAAGCTTTAAAATTCTCGCTCGGAATTAGCCTCACTATCGCGTTTAGAACCGAGTAAATCTAATTGATCGACGAGAATCACCGGTTTAGAGCGAGCTAATCCGGTGTTTTTATCATTCCAGGTATCCATTTTTAAAGACCCTTTAATCCCGATTAAACCGCCTTTTTTCACATAATTAGCGGCCACTTCCGCCGTTTTGCCCCAAATTTCCAGATCAAACCAATCCGGCTGATCGCTATTTTTAGAGCGACGATTAACCGCTAAAGTTAAAGTACATAAAACCTTACCCGACTCGAAATACTTGGTTTCTGGGTCTCTCCCCGCTCGTCCCACCAAATGAACCAGATTTACACTCATGGTCTTAAATCCTCAATTTAGTACAATAGTATGTTTATTTTAGCCCGAAACCTCGGCCTTGACCGGTGGGCAGCCAGAAAATTAGGGCAAAGACCTGCGTAAATCTGGAGAGAAAGAAGCGATAATTAACTAGACTTGAGAAACAAAACGTAATAAAATCCAAGTCGATTCGATCGAAAGTCTAGCTATAGCAACGTTGTTATCAGAACAGGAGTGAAAACAAGTGGGTTTTTTTAGAGGACTAGGCTTATCAAGGGACATAGGTATAGACTTGGGTACAGCAAACACCCTCGTTTATGTGTCAGGGAAAGGCATCGTTTTAGAGGAACCATCGGTAGTAGCGATCGATCAAGATCGCAACCCGGTCGCTGTCGGGGAGGAGGCCAAAAAAATGCTCGGTCGCACTCCGGGCCATGTCACCGCGCTGCGACCCCTGCGCGATGGGGTAATCGCCGATTTTTACAGTTGCGAGATCATGTTAGCGGAATTCATCAAACGAGCGCTCGATGGCACGATTGGCAATCCCCGCATGGTAATCGGTGTTCCCAGCGGGATTACTGGAGTAGAAAGACGCGCGGTGGTGGATGCGGCCAAAAATGCCGGCTCGCGAGAAGTGGGGTTAATTGATGAACCAGTTGCGGCAGCCTTGGGTGCTGGTTTACCCGTCTCGGAAGCGACGGGAAATATGATCATCGATATCGGTGGTGGCACCACGGAAGTGGCGATTCTCAGTCTTGATGGGACAGTGATCAGCGAATCCGTCCGTGTGGCCGGGGATGAACTCACGGAAGCAATTATCGCCTATCTGAAAAAAGTCCATAACCTGATTATCGGGGAACGTACGGCCGAAGATATTAAAATTCGCCTTGCTTCCGCTTATCCCACCCCCGGAGATGAATTTCCTCCTCTGGAAGTGCGGGGATTGCATCTCATGTCCGGTTTACCCCGCACCGTGACCATCAAAGCGGAAGAAGTGCGGGAAAGTATGGATGAGCCACTTTCCGTGATCGTTGATGCGATCAAACGTACCCTAGAAAAAACTCCCCCCGAATTAGCTGCCGATATTATCGATCGCGGCATCATGTTAGCGGGAGGAGGTGCTTTATTACGGGGACTCGATCGCCTAGTCAGTCACGAAACCGGTATCGTTACCCATGTCGCTGAAGATCCGCTGCGCTGTGTGGTCAAAGGCACGGGAGAAGTGTTAAAAAATCAGAAACTCTTTGAGCGGATCGTTAATGAAACAACTCGCAATGTCTAAAGGTCACTAGGATCGGTTAGCGGCAAAACACACGGATTCTCACTCTACACAGTCAAGAGGTTTTTAATCGCTCATGTATTCAGCACGACGAAAATGGACACAGCAGGGATGGCGACTTTTGCTGCTCGCTGCCGCTTTGGGGGTAGCTTGGTACATTCGCACCTATCAAAGTGGGGCGATTTTAGAATTGTATGGTTTATTAACTCGTCCTTTTCAGGGAGAGGAAACTAATCTGCAAGAGCAACTTCTGGCCGATCAACGGGTGCGAGAATTACAAAATCGTTTAAGTGAAGTCGAATATCAAAATCAACAATTAAAAAAACAGCTTGGTTATTATCAAACCCAGAAAAAACCCCTGATTTCTGCTCCAATTATTGGCCGCAGCGCCGATGATTGGTGGCAACAGGTAATTATCGGTCGGGGTAGCGCCGATGGTGTGCCAGTGGGTGCTTCGGTGACGGGAATTGGCGGTTTAGTGGGACGGATTACGGAAGTTACTCCCCACACCAGCAAAGTTTTATTGGTCAGTAATTCCCAAAGTCGCATCGGAGCAACGGTGAATCGTAGTCGGGCCATGGGTTTAATTCAAGGTCAGAATTCCCAAGTCGCCACCCTGCGCTTTTTTGAAAAAGCTCCCGATGTTAAACCGGGAGATGTGGTGACAACTTCGGCTTTTAGTAGTCTTTTTTCGCCAGGGTTGCCCATCGGTCGCATAATTTCCCTTAATTTACCGGAAAATCCCGCCCCCACCGCCAAAATTGAATTTACCGCCACCGTGGACAATCTCGAATGGGTGTTCGTTCACCCGCAACCCCAGCAGTGAGAGGGGGAATTATGCTGAAATTAAGCCGTTTATCAGCCCGTTATCGTTTTATACTGAATATTTTAGTCACTATCGCTTCACTGCTTCTGTGTACTTTTCTTTCCTTAATGCGGCTCCCCGGTATGGAGATTTTAGGCATCGCTCCCAATTGGTTACTGATTTGGTTGGTTAGTTGGAGTCTCAATCGCTCTTGTCTCGATAGTGTGGTGGTCGGATTAGCGATCGGCGCTATTCAAGATAGTTTAACCTCTAATTATCCTTCCCATATCATGGTTTTTGGTCTGATCGGTTTCCTCACTTCCCGTTTACACCGACAACGTTATCTCAAAGAAGAATTGATCGCCGTGGTCTTAATTGTCTTTGTTATGGCTTTAATCGCCAATGGTGCGATCGCTTTTCAATACTATCTACAAGGAGGCAAAAATCTCGCTGATCTTTGGCTCGATTATCAACGCATTGGCCTCACTTCTGCTCTGCTTAGTAGTCTCTGGACTCCCCTCCTCTATTATCCCCTCCAGCAATGGTGGCGACAATTTAGCGATCTTTAAGGAAATAGGGATTTAGGGACATAGGGAGATGGGGAAATTTCAGCTAAATTCCCCACACCCCACACCCCACACCCCACTTCCCCACTTCCCCACTTCCCCACTACCCCACTACCCCACTACCCCACTACCCCAACACCCTCACCCTCACCCTCACCCGCTCAACTAACATGAAATACAAACAAAAACTTAGTCAATTTTTCCATAATCTCGCTAAACACCCCCCTAAAGTCGATCCTATCGACTCCAAATCTGCGCCATTTGCCGCAGAAAAGCCAGTAGAAGCCGCTTCTGAAGAAAAAAAGGTCAATTTAGTCTCCCAAACCAGTAGCAAGGCTCTAGAGACGTTAAAACCCTTGAAAAACAAATTTACTACCCTGATTGATAATTCCCCCTTACCGCAATGGCGACAACATCCCCGCTTTGGCTTGTACTTGGGAGTAGGATTAGGGGTGACAGGGGGACTTTTGGGGATAGGTTGGGGCATTTATCGCCTTGAAAGCTCTCTACCGCAAAATATCGCCGATATACAAACCTATGCTCGTCCCGGCACCCTAACCATTCAAGCTGCTAATGGGGAAATCCTCAAGCAAAATGGCCCTAGCACCTACGAAAGCGTGAAAATTGCTCAAGTTCCCCCACTGGTACAGGAGGCCTTTATCGCTAGTGAAGACCGCCGTTTTCGTGAACACGGGGGAGTTGATGGCCAGGGTATTGCTCGCGCTCTCTTTTCTAACCTGAGAGCCGGGGGAGTGGTGGAAGGAGGCAGCACCATCACCCAACAATTGGCCCGGATTGTCTTTTTATCCCAAGAAAGGAGTTTTGATCGCAAATTACGGGAAATGCGTATCGCTCAGAAAATAGAAGATAAATATACAAAAGACCAGATTTTAGAGCGTTATTTCCACCTAGTTTATCTCGGTTCCGGGGCCTACGGTCTGGCCGATGCCGCTTGGTTATATTTCAGTAAACCCGTCGATAAATTAACTCTAGCCGAAGCTGCCACCCTTGCCGGCATTGTTCCCGCTCCTAGTCTCTATTCTCCCCTCGAAAACCCTAAATCTGCCCTAGAACGGCGTAATATCGTCCTCAAAACTATGGCCGAGGTGGGATTTATTACTAACGCTCAGGCAAAACTGGCGATCACATCTCCCCTAGTCCTTAAAACCAGTCCCCTAAAACGTCTGCAACGGCAAGCGGCCTATTTTACCGATTATGTGGAAAAAGAACTGCCGCAACTGGTTCCCGCTAAAACCCTAGAAGCGGGGGGATTGGTGGTAAAAACTACCCTTAATCCTCGTTGGCAAAGCGAAGCGGAGGAAGTGGTAGAAAGAGCGGTTTCTCGTTATGGCAAGTGGCAGAACTTCCAACAGGCGGCTTTAGTGGCAATTGACCCCAAAAATGGGCAAATTAAGGCTATGGTCGGAGGAATTGACCACGAGAAGAATCAATTCAATCGGGTGACACAGGCAAAACGTCAGCCGGGATCTACTTTTAAACCTTTTGTCTATGCGGCGGCGATTGCGGCGGGGAAATCCCCCTATTCTAATTATAAAGATGCACAGTATGTGGTGGATGGTTATAAACCGGAAAACTACGGCGATAAGTATAGCGGCCGCGAGGTGTCCATGCGCGATGCTTTGACTTCTTCCCTGAATGTGGTGGCAGTTCAGGTGTTAGTGGCCGTCGGTTGGAATCCGGTGATTAAATTGGCTCAAGATATGGGTATCCAGTCGAAACTTTTACCCACTTATTCTTTGGCTTTGGGTGCTTCGGAAGTCAATCTTTTAGAATTGACCAGCGCCTACGGGACTTTTGCTAATAATGGTGTGCATCAACCAGTTTACGGTATTAATCAGGTACTCGATCGCCACGGTAAGGTAATTTATCAAGCCAATTTTAAACCGAAAACTGCTCTGAATAAAAACACGGCAGCGACGATGACTTGGATGCTAGAGGATGTGGTTAATTCGGGAACGGGAACCCCCGCACAAATCGGTCGTCCGGTGGCAGGAAAAACCGGCACTTCTGATAAAGCTCGCGACCTTTGGTTTGTCGGTTATATTCCCCAATTAGTCACGGGAATTTGGCTCGGTAATGACAATAATAAACCCACCAATGGAGCCAGTACCATGTCCGCTTGGATGTGGCGACAATTTATGTTAGAAGCAATTAAGGATATTCCCTATCAAGGTTTCCCAGAACCGAATTTAGGCAAACGTCCGGTGACATTAAAAGCGGAACCAATTAAACCCCGACGTACCTACTTTACCCAAACTACTAACAATCGTTTAGCCAGCAGCGATGAGGGTTCCCCCACCGAAGGACCCATCCGCAGACGGCGACGGGTTCGGGTAAGTCGTGAGCAAACTATCGTTCGTTCTAATACTAGCGAACCGGGCCAACGCCGTTCTAGTCGTCGGCGTACTAGAGTCGCTCCTACCAGCGCCGCTGCTCCTAGTCCTCAAAATACGGCCCCCGCAGCAGCCGAACCGATTACCGTTCCCGTCACTGTGGCAGCTCCCGAAACTCGTTCGGTTCCCCTAGAGGTAACTTCTCCCCCCGATGTGGCTCCTCCCGCACCCCCAGCAGAAAGACGCTGAATCGGCAAAAAAAACCGCAGGATTTGCGGGGGTTACGGTTCCAAATCTGCTCGGTCAAATCTTGGAAAACCATCGGATTTTTGGCGGTGAAACCGGGTAAATTAGCCGAAAGCTTGCCGCTATAATAACTTAAAAGCTTGTTTAATGCCGATGACCAGTCTTATTTCCCCCGCTACCATCTCCTCAACTCGTTTAAGTCTCAGCTATCAAGTGGCTATGTCGGAACCGACTTCGCACCTCTTTGAAGTCACTCTACAGATTACCGGTTGGCAAGCTCCGATTTTAAACCTAAAAATGCCGGTTTGGACCCCCGGTTCCTATCTGGTGCGGGAATACTCCCGTTTAGTCCAAGATTTTCAAGCTGTTAACCTCAACAGTCGCAAAGTTGCTAAAAATCACTGGCAGATTGACAATGGTAACAGTTCCGAAATAACGGTCAAATATCGCGTTTTTGCCCACGATTTAACCGTCAGAACCAACCATCTCGATGATACTCACGGTTACTTCAACGGGGCTGCTTTATTTTTCTATATCCCCGATTATCAAAAACATCCCCTCACCCTGACAATTATCCCCCCCCATGGCGATTGGCGCGTTACCACTGCCTTAAAATCTTTACCCGGACAGAAAAACACCTTTCAGGTTCCCGATTTTGATACCCTAGTGGACAGTCCCGTGGAAGTGGGGATTCATCAGTTATACGATTTTGTCGTCGAGGGAAAACCCCATCAATTAGCTATCTGGGGACGGGGAAACGCTAATCCTAGTCAAATTATCGCCGATACCACTAAAATTATTCAAACCGAGTCGGCTATGTTCGGTGGACTCCCCTATGATAATTATCTATTTTTGCTACATCTTTCGGCGGCTGGTTACGGGGGACTAGAACATAAAAATTCCTGTACCCTTAACTATGCGCGTTTGGGATTGCGAGATAAGGATAAATATCATCGTTTTCTGCAATTAGTCGCCCATGAGTTCTTTCATCTCTGGAATATCAAGCGTATTCGCCCAAAAGCTTTAGAAAGCTTCGATTATGATGCAGAAAATTATACTTCTTCCCTCTGGTTTGCCGAAGGAACCACCAGTTATTACGATATGATAATCCCTCTACGGGCGGGAATATACGATAGTAAGACTTTTTTAGAGCTTTTAAGCAAAGAAATCAGCCGTTATCTCAATATACCCGGTCGTCTTGTCCAACCGCTAGGCGAATCGAGTTTCGATGCTTGGATAAAACTCTATCGACGGGATAGTAATAGTGATAATAGTCAAATTTCCTACTATCTCAAGGGGGAATTATTGTCGCTGCTTCTGGATTTACTAATTCGCACCCACACCGATAACCGTCGTTCCCTCGATGATGTTTTACGCTCGATGTGGCAACATTTCGGTAAAGAGGAGATTGGTTATACCGATGGGGAATTGCAGGCAATTCTCGAATCGGCTGCAGGGGTGGATTTAAGCGACTTCTACCAGCGTTATATCGACGGTTTGGCAGAATTACCCTTTAATCAATATCTTGAACCTTTTGGACTCTATCTGCGGGGTGTTGACAATGGGGAGACGATACCTTATCTGGGAATGCGGGTACAGAGTGAAGCGGGTAAAGAAATAATTAAATTTGTCGAGATGGGTTCCCCTTGCCAAAAAGCGGGAATTAATGCTGATGATGAATTATTGGCTATCGATGGATTGCGGGTGACGGCGGAACAGTTAAACGAAAGATTAAAAGACTACCGCGCAGGTGATATTATTCAGATAACAGTCTTTCATCTCGATGAATTGCGAACCCTTGCTGTTCCACTGGCCACCCCGCAGACGATTCGCTATGAAATTATCAGGGTAGAAAATCCTTCTAATAGCCAGAAACAAAATTTTTCTGCATGGGTAAATCCCGTTTAGTTCTTGGTTCAATCAACAAAAAAATGTCTATTACCGCCGAAATTCCTTTCCTTCCTCTCGCCTATTTTGAGAATAAATTTATCCCTTTTAGTGAGGCAAAATTATCCGTTGCTACCCACGCACTACACTATGGAACTGCCGCTTTTGGGGGTTTAAGAGGTACTCCCGACCCTAGCAATCCCGGACAGATATTATTATTTAGATTAGAACGTCATTGTCAGCGTTTAAGTCAAAGTGCTAAGTTTCTTAATTACGAGATTCCTGCCGATAAAATCTATCAAATAATTATCGATTTTGTCAAAAATAATCAGTGTCATCGACCTTTTTATATTCGTCCCCTTGTCTATAGTTCCGGGTTGGGAATTGCCCCGCGATTGCATGGTATCGAGAAGGATTTTCTAGTCTATGGTCTAGAAATGGATGATTATTTGGCAGCCGATGGGGTTAACTGTCGGATTAGTTCTTGGTATCGTCAAGAGGATAGAAGTTTCCCGTTGCGAGGTAAAATTAGCGCCGCTTATATCACTTCTGCTTTAGCAAAAACGGAAGCGGTAGAATCGGGGTTTGATGAGGCAATTTTAATGAATTCTCAGGGTAAAGTCTGTGAAGCGACGGGAATGAATATTTTTATCATCAGAAATGGTCAGCTAATTACTCCTAGTTTTGACCAAGATATCCTAGAGGGGATTACTAGAGATAGTGTTTTAACTATTGCGCGGGATTTGGGTATTCCGGTGATTGAAAGACCTGTAGATAAGACGGAGTTATTTATCGCTGATGAGGTGTTTTTAAGTGGCACTGCGGCGAAAATAACTCCGATTAAAAAGATTGAAACTTTTTCTTTACCGGCAGCTAAACCGATTACTTATCAGTTAAAGGAAAAGTTAAGTTCTATCGTTCTCAATCAGGAACCAAAGTATCAAGATTGGATTACTAAAGTTCTTTTGTAGTTAGAGAACTTTCTTTAATTTTTCCTTGAGATGCGTCAAATGATGGCGCATCTGAAGTAACCCTGAAATAAACAGAATTTATCTATTTTTCGGTTTGGCTCCTTCCTGTATATAGGGTATAGTTTTCTTAGGATCAATCTTCAGCACGGGTTTCTTCCCTGTTGCTGTTTTTTCTTGTTGATTGTCGGTTTTTTGCTGATTTTGATTATTATCGGTTGTATGTTCCATAGTAGAGCAAATAAGTATGATTATACCTTAAACTCTATCAAAGTTGTCAAGGATAGTATTAATCAACTAAATACAAAACTTAACTTTGATTCTGACTATTAGGGGGTGTTTTGGTTAATTGTGGCCGAGATTTACCTGCTTATACTAAATCCAGTTATTAAAAACTGATTATTTATTCTCCGTTTTGCATGAGTGCATGAGTAGAAAACGGGTTTCTCCGAGAAACCCGTTTTCTGTGCGTTACTCAACGGATTTAGTATTATCTAGTTTCCATTTATTCTTGGGTTAAGCTGTCCTGCATTTAAACTATGTCTTGGAAATTTTATTACCAATGCTCAAACTCTCAAACTAGGGATGAATTTCTGGTATCACTGGTCACTGAAATAGGTACAATAAACAGTGGCTCGTTTTCATAGAGAACTTAGAATGACGCAAAATAATCCCCTAGAGTTGATTGAGAAGTTAGAAACAGGAATCCCCGGCTTTGATTTTCTTTCGGAAGGGGGATTACCGAAAGGACGAGCAACTTTGATAGCGGGGACGGCAGGAAGTGCTAAAACGGTTTTTGCCTGTCAATTTCTGGCAGAAGGCATCAAAAATGGAGAAAATGGCGTTTTTGTCACCTTCGAGGAGCCACCCCAAGCACTAAGAAAAAATATGGGTGGTTTTGGTTGGAATATCCGGCAGTGGGAGGAGAATCGTCAATGGGCCTTTGTCGATGCTTCCCCCCAACCGGAAGAAAAGCCGATGGTGACAGGAGAATACGACCTAGGTGCATTAATCGCTCGCATTGAGTTTGCTATCCGCAAAAATAAAGCTAAACGGGTGTCTATGGATTCTTTAGGCGCAATTTTTAGCCATTTAAGTGATAGCGCTCAAGTGAGAAGTGATCTTTTTCGTCTGGCAACCGCTTTGCGAGAATTGGAAGTAACAGCGATTATGACCGCAGAAAGAACCCAAGAATACGGCGAAATCAGTCGTTATGGGGTGGAGGAGTTTGTGGCCGACAATGTGGTGATTTTACGCAACGTTTTAACCGATGAGAAAAGAAGAAGGACAATCGAAATTTTAAAATATCGGGGAACCGATCACCAAAAAGGAGAATTTCCTTTTACAATTATTCCCAATAAAGGGGCCGTGATTATTCCTTTATCAGCCATTGAATTGGAACAAAAATCCTCTAATATTCGTATTACTTCCGGCAGCCTCGAACTCGATAGAATGTGTGGGGGTGGTTTCTTCCGCGATTCGGTTATTTTGGTTTCGGGAGCCACAGGAACAGGAAAAACCCTGATGGTGACAGAATTTATGGCCGGGGGAGTAACCAATGGGGAAAGATGTTTAATTTTTGCCTTCGAGGAAAGTCGCGAACAGTTATTTAGAAATGCTACCGGTTGGGGGGTGGATTATGACCGCATGGAAAAGGAAGGTAAATTAAAGGTAGTCTGCCGTTATCCCGAAACTACGGGTTTAGAAAATCATTTAATTATGATGAAGGAAATTATCGAGGAGTTTCAACCTAATCGAGTGGCAGTAGATAGTTTATCTGCTTTAGAAAGGGTTTCTAATCTGAAAGGATTTCGGGAATTTATTATCGGGTTGACTTCTTTTATTAAGCAAAAAGAGGTGGGAGGATTATTTACTTCCACCACTCCCACTTTATTAGGAGGTTCCTCGATCACAGAAGCGCATATTTCTACAATTACCGATTCAATTATTCTGCTGCGTTATGTGGAAATGTATGGAGAAATGCGCCGCGGTATCACTGTTTTAAAAATGCGCGGTTCTATGCACGATAAGGATATTCGTGAGTTTTCGATCGATCATCAAGGTATGCACATTGGTCAACCTTTCCGCAATGTTACCGGAATTCTGGCTGGAACTCCTATGTACACAGCACAAACAGAAGTAGAACGTTTGAGTGGATTATTCGAGGATCGTAGTTAAAATATAGCGGCACTTGCTAATCGCACGTCGGTGGTTAGCTTTTTCTCCCTATCTCCTTCTTGCTTTCTTGATATGTCTAAAAACTTTTGGTTGATTTTTCTAGGTCTTTTACTGATAAATAATCTACATTTATCGGTCTTAGCAGAAACAGTTTTACAAAGAATTGCTCGCACGGGAGAATTAAAAGCGGCAGCCAGAAAAGACGCTACTCCCTTTAGTTATATCGATGAGAAAACGGGACAATGGACAGGTTACGGAGTGGAATTAATGCGCTTAGTCCAACGTCGATTAGAACAAGAATTAGGTAAACCGATTACAATAAACTTTACAGAAGCGACGACTAATAATCGTTTTCAGCAAGTGGAACAGGGCCAAGTAGATTTATCCTGTAATGCGGCAACAATGACGGAAGAAAGACTAGAAAAGGTTAATTTTTCTATTCCCTATTTTATGACAGGAGCGCAATTTCTAACTAAAAGGGAAAATGTTGATAAAATAGATATTAATAACACTTTAGCGGCAGTTGCGATCGCCTATATTCCCCACACCACCACCGATAGTATTATTCGTTATATCTATCCTCTGGCTAATTGGCAAGCTGTCAGCGATCGAAGTGAGGCAGTGGCAAAATTACAAAGGGGAGAAGTTAAAGCAGTGGTTAGTGATGGAATTCTTCTGCTGGGGGAAATCGTTAAACAAGGACATGATCTGCGACAATTTGTGCTACTACCCCGTCAACCGATTACCACCGAACTTTATGGCTGTATTTTACCCAAAAACGATCCCGAATGGAAAAAATTTGTTGATACTGTTGTCGGCAGCAATGATAACCGGAAACTGCGAGAACAATGGTTTAATTTAGAACAAGGTTTTTTCCCCTATACGATTCTCAATCAACCCTAAAAATAGACTGTAATTGCTGAAAATTAAAAGTAAGTAAATTCTAGTTTTTTTTCTTTTTCCTTGTCACTTTTTTCTGAAAAAATTATGTCTTTTGTCGGTTTACATATTCACAGTGATTATAGCTTACTTGATGGTGCTTCCCAATTACCGTCACTAATTGATCGAGCGATTGAATTAGGACAACCAGCGATCGCTTTAACCGATCATGGAGTCATGTATGGTGCGATCGAATTAATTAAAACCTGCCGTAATAAGGGAATAAAACCAATTATTGGCAACGAAATGTATATAGTCAATGGCGATATTGAAGTCAATCTTCGCCACCGAAAATATCATCAAGTTGTTTTAGCCAAAAATACCCAAGGCTATAAAAATCTAGTTAAATTAACAACTATTTCTAATCTGAAAGGTATTCAAGGTAAAGGTATTTTTGCTCGTCCTTGTATCAATAAAGAGTTACTCCAACAATACCACGAAGGATTGATAGTTACCAGTGCTTGCTTGGGTGGAGAGATTCCCCAAGCGATTTTAGCTAATAACAGGAAACTGGCTAAGGAAACCGCTAAATGGTATAAAAAACTTTTTGGTGATGATTTTTATTTAGAAATTCAAGACCACGGTTCTAAAGAAGATCGGATTGTCAATGTAGAAATAGTTAAAATTGCTAAAGAGTTAGGAATTAAAGTAGTTGCTACTAACGATTCTCACTTTATTTCCTGTTACGATGTAGAGGCCCACGATGCCTTGCTTTGTATTCAAACTGCCAAGTTAATTACTGAAGACAAACGCCTCCGTTATAGCGGTACAGAATACTTAAAATCTGCTGATGAAATGCGTTTACTTTTCCGTGATCATCTGCCCGAAGATGTGATTGAAGAAGCGATTAATAACACCTTAGAAGTAGCAGAAAAAGTCGAACCTTATAACATATTTAATGAACCAAGACTGCCTAATTATCCAGTTCCTGCGGGACATACTGCTGATAGTTATGTAGAAGAAATTGCTTGGTTAGGATTACTAGAAAGATTAAAATGTCCTTCTCGTCACGAGATTGAGCCTGTTTACAAAGAAAGGCTTGAATACGAATTAAAAATGCTACAGAAAATGGGATTTTCTACCTATTTTCTCGTCGTTTGGGACTATATAAAATATGCTAGAGATCATGATATTCCCGTCGGTCCAGGACGCGGTTCTGCGGCGGGTTCTTTGGTAGCATATTCTTTAAAAATAACCAATATTGATCCCGTTCATCACGGTTTATTATTTGAGCGTTTTCTCAATCCTGAACGGAAATCTATGCCTGATATTGATACGGATTTCTGTATCGAGAGACGGGATGAAATGATCCAATACGTCACGGAAAAATACGGGGAGGCTAATGTTGCCCAAATCATTACTTTTAACCGCATGACATCAAAAGCTGTCTTAAAAGATGTGGCGCGGGTGTTAGATATTCCCTACGCCGAATCGGATAAAATGGCGAAAATGATTCCCGTTTCTCGCGGTAAACCCACACCTTTAAAAGTGATGATTTCCGATGAAACTCCCGAACCAGCGTTTAAAGAAAGATACGATACGGAACCCCATGTGCGTCATTGGTTAGATATGGCAATTCGTATCGAAGGTACTAACAAAACCTTCGGAGTTCATGCTGCAGGAGTCGTCATTTCTTCCCAACCTTTAGATGAAGTGGTTCCCCTCCAGAAAAATAATGATGGGGCGGTAATTACCCAATATTTCATGGAGGATTTAGAATCATTGGGATTGTTAAAAATGGACTTTTTAGGGTTAAGAAATTTAACCACTTTGAAAAAAACCGCCGATTTAATTAAACAAAATCAGGGCATAGATATCGATCTTGATCAATTGCCTTTAGATGAAAGAAAAGCCCTGCAAATTCGGGCTAAAGGGGAACATAAAAAACTACCTCCCGATATTCTCAAAACCCACGGATTACTAGAAGAAGGGGATTTAGAAGGTATTTTCCAGTTAGAATCATCGGGGATGAAACAGATCGTTAAAGAGTTAAAACCATCGGGTATTGAGGACATATCTTCAATCTTAGCACTCTATCGCCCCGGACCTTTAGATGCGGGATTAATTCCTCTCTTTATTGGCAGAAAACACGGTAGAGAACCCATTCGTTATGATCATCCTTTATTGGAACCAATTCTTAAGGAAACCTACGCAGTTTTAGTCTATCAAGAACAGATTATGAAAATGGCGCAGGATTTAGCCGGTTATTCTCTAGGAGAAGCGGATCTATTGCGTCGGGCAATGGGTAAGAAAAAAGCCTCCGAAATGCAGAAACAAAGGGAGATGTTTATCGATGGTGCTGCTAAAAATGGTGTGGAAAAAAGAATCGCTGAAAATCTCTTTGAACAGATGGTAAATTTTGCCGAATATTGTCTGGGAGGTGAGACGTTAATTTTAACTGAGGAATACGGATTATTACCAATTGCTAAAATTGTGAGCGAAGAAATTAACTGCACTGTTTATACTGTAGATAAAAATGGTTTTGTTTATAGTCAACCAATCTCTCAATGGCACGAGCGAGGTTTACAAGAAGTCTTTGAATACACCCTAGAAAATGGGCAAACTATCCAAGCAACCAAAGATCATAAATTTATGACTAGCGACGGAGAAATGTTAGCCATAGATACAATATTTGAGCGAGGTTTAGATTTAAAATCCTCTGATTTTTCCTAAAAACCAAACCCCCCAATCTTGTGGGATTGAGGGGTAGGAAAGAATAATCCTGGCATCGAGCTATTGTCCCGGTCGGCAACCCGACAAGTATCTTGGCCACGGTGAAGTTTCACAACCGAGTTCGGGATGGAATCGGAGTGGTGCCATCACGTTAAAGACACCAGGAAGGGTAGAACCCTCAAGACTGCAAAAGCTAGGGAAAAAGTGTTGAAAGAAGAATCA
>NZ_SFBV01000101.1:0-28113 GCF_007095585.1 Microcystis sp. M_OC_Ca_00000000_C217Col | reverse complement strand
GTGTGATAATTTTTGCTTATGGAATTGTGAAATGCTTATCGGGCAAGACTTTTAGGGCTATTTTGACGAAGAAACCATCAGTATAGACCTCGTTTCCACACAGAAACCAGAAGAGCCAAAGAATTAAAGGTAATCCTTGATTATCCTCAAAAAACTCTTAAACTAGAAAAGCTATTTATTTCGCTTTAACGTGGTTTCCTCTATTATTCATCAAGATTTAGGAAAGATTAAGTGTCTGATAATCTCCAGCCAACTCAAAAACTCAAAATTGTTTCCTTAGAACCTAAAATTGTCGTTGTACAACGAGATGATCTGAGTCGAAATACTGAAAAATCTGGCGAAAGTGAAGATGAGTCGGTGATTTTAGCTCCACTCTTCATCGATCCTGAGCAGGCAATTGATGACTTAAGCCAGTTGATTGATAAAGTTCATGATGAGTTTAATAATGCTTGCAAAAAACGGAATCTCGAATGGGAGGCTGAATTAGAGTTGGGAATGGAATTTGGAGTCAAATTTACAGCAAAACTTAAAATATCACCGAAAAAAGAATGAACCGCAATTGTGCCTTTGTAGATAACGCCCACCTGTGGGCAATGCCCACCATCTGTTATTATGAGGGGTAGATAGGGTCTTCCTAAAAACTAATCAAGGATTTAAAATACGTTCGCGGTGGTAGGGTTGCTTAAAAATGTTAGAATCTATACGAAAAACACAATCTCCTTTAGCTTTGGCCTCTCCGTTGGCAGCTGCCATTAAACGAGGCGAAGAAGCGAAGAAACGGTTCCTATCCAAGCAAGGAGGAACCTTAACCAGCGCCGAGGTTTGTGGTGTTTTAGCCTGTAGTTCTTTGGAATTAGAAACTATGAGGCTCAATCATCGGGTCTTAGGTTTATCTGTCAACGAGGAATTAGTTTATCCCGCTTGGCAATTTATTGATGGCAAAGTTTTGTCTGGTTTAGACCAAGTGTTAGCCGTCTTAAAAGAAGACGGTGCTTGGACACAAATGCTCTTTCTGCTCACGGGTGATATTCGTTTAGAGGGAGCAACCCCGCTAGAAAAACTCCAAAAGGGAGAAATCGAGCCAGTGGTTTGGGCCGCTAAATGCTACGGGAGTCATAGCGCGGCGTAATGGGTTTGCCTCCTTTTCCCCTCCCACCAGACGATTTTAGTCAGCGTCAATTGCCCGTCATTGAAACCCCAGGCCCCTGGCTAAGATTAAATAAAACCGGACACCTTTCTAGTCTTCATTTTGACCGCAGTGGTAGCGGTCGTTTCGATGGACCCAATCAGGGCTATGGGCTTCTCTATGTGGGTGATGAGTACAGTACCTTTATTGAATGTTTTGGCCGAACATTTGACGGAGCCGTAACCGTTACAGCCCTAAGAAATAGAAATCTTTTTAGAATTAGAAGTGATCGCACTTTACTGTTGGCCGACTTAACGGGGCCGGCCCTTGTTCGTATAGGAATAGATGCCCGCATTTCTTCCGGTGATTATGAATATTGTCGGACTTGGGGGCAGGCAATTTGGGAACATCCCCAAGGAGTAGATGGGATTAGATACCGTTCTCGTCATGATGATAATGTCTATTCCGTTGGGCTTTTTGATCGGGTTAGAAACTATTTGCAAGAAGACAACTTAGGTAATTTATATGATGATAATCCATCCTGTTTAGGTGAAATTTTGGAGCATTATGATTATGCTCTTATTCAAGAATAAGTATATTTTTGCAATCAGACGCAATCTCCCCTATTCAGAACGGCCAACTGTTAGGGAATTTTCTGTTAAGTTAATAGCAGCCCACTCGTCGCAAAACTTCACTGATCACTGATTACTGATCACTGATTACTGATCACTGATCCTCTTGCCCTATTTTGGTAAAATCAACTATAATGGGGAGAAGTTAATTTTTGCCAAGCTTGAGCAGAGTTAAACTAATCCCTCAGTGAGCAAGCAATTGAATCCTATGCTTAAAATTGCCCTTTTTGGAACCAGTGCCGATCCTCCTACTGCCGGTCATCAAGCCATACTAAAATGGTTATCGGAACAGTACGATATTGTTGCGGTTTGGGCTGCCGATAATCCCTTTAAAAATCATCAAACCAGTCTCGAACATCGTCTGAGGATGTTAAATTTGCTCATCCGGGATATTCAACCCCCAAGGGATAATATACAACTGCGACGAGAATTAAGCGATCGACGTAGCTTAATTAGTGTGGAAAAAGCGCAAGCAATTTGGGGAGAACAGGAGGAATATACCCTAGTCATTGGTTCCGATTTAGTCGGACAAATTAGGCACTGGTATCGCAGCCAAGAATTACTAGAAAAAGTCAAAATTCTCGTGATTCCCCGTCCCGGTTATCCTATTAACCAAGATGATATTGAACAACTGCAAACATTAGGGGGTGATTGTCTGATTGCCGATGTCTTTGCTCCGGCTGTATCCTCAACAGATTATCGAGAAAAAGGCGATAAACAGGCTGTTCCTGCACCGATTAAAGATTATATCGAAGGTCAAAAACTTTACGCATGAAACCGCTAAATACCCTAGTTAATAAATCTCTAGCTGATTTTAAAGTCGGAGTTGATAACGTGATCTTTTCCGTTGATACCCAATTAAATCGGCTGCTGGTGCTTCTGATTAAACGACGGGAAGAACCCTTTAGTAATTACTGGAGTTTACCCGGAACTTTAGTGAGAAATGGGGAATCACTGGAAACGGCAGCCTATCGAATTTTAGCTGAGAAAATTAGCGTTAATAATCTCTATCTGGAACAGTTATATACTTTTGGCAGTCCAGAGGGAGATTCCCCGGCAGCGGCCGAGAGTTTTGGGAAACGTTATCTATCGGTGAGTTACTTCGCTTTAGTGCGGTTTGAGGAAGCAAAGTTAATCACTGAACGGGATTATAATATCACTTGGTATATGATTGATAAAGTGCCAGATTTAGCCTTTAATCACGGTCAAATTTTGGAATATGGCTGGCAAAGATTACGCAATAAAGTAGAGTATAGTCCCGTCGCTTTTGAGGTTTTACCAGAATTATTTACTTTAAATGATCTTTATCAATTTTATGAGACAATTTTAGGTAAAAATTTTAGTGATTATTCTAACTTCAGAAATCGGCTATTGAAATTAGGATTTCTCAAGGATATGGGTTTAAAAGTCTCTCGTGGTGCTGGTCGTCCCGCTAGTTTATATCGCTTTGATGAAAAAGCTTTTGCTCCCTTTAAAGAGCAACCGTTAGTTTTTGTTTAAATAGGAAAAAATATGAGAATTGCTATCGCTCAATTAAATCCCATTGTTGGAGATATCGAAGGAAATGCCCAAAGAATTTTAGAGGCTGCTCAAACGGCATTTAATCAGGGAGCAGAATTACTTTTAACCCCAGAATTATCCCTCTGTGGTTATCCTCCCAGAGACTTATTATTAAATCTGGGTTTTGTGGAGAAAATGTCTCAACAATTGCAATTATTGTCCCAACAATTACCAGAAAAGTTAGCTGTCTTAGTCGGTTTTGTCGAAAAAAATCCCTCGGCAACGGTCAGAGGGGAAAAGCCGTTATTTAATAGCATAGCTTTGTTGAAAAGTCAAGAGATTAAACAAATTTTTACTAAACGTTTATTGCCTACCTACGATGTTTTTGATGAGGATCGTTACTTTGCTTCTGGGAAAGAAAGTCAATATTTTCAAATAACAGAAAATAATGTAAAAATCGGTGTAACTATCTGTGAAGATGTTTGGAATGATGAACAATTTTGGGGTCAGCGTCAATACGCAGTTAATCCCATCGCCGATTTAGCTAATTTAGGAGTGGATTTAATTGTTAATCTTTCCGCTTCTCCCTACAGTGTCGGTAAGCAAAAATTGCGAGAATCTTTATTATCCCATAGTGCCACTAGATATAATTTACCTATAGTTTATGTCAATCAAGTGGGAGGTAATGATGATTTAATTTTTGATGGTGACAGTGTTGCTTTTAACAGACAAGGAGAAGTGATTTATCGCGCTCAGGCATTTACTTCTAGCCTAGAATTAATCGAGTTTAATCAAGATTTGTTACCCGCAGTTATTCATCCTTTACCTGTCAATGAAGATGAAGAAATTTATCGAGCTTTAGTCTTAGGAGTGCGAGATTATGTGCAGAAATGCGGTTTTAAACGGGTAATTTTTGGCTTGAGTGGTGGCATTGATTCCAGTTTAGTTGCCGCTATTGCCAGCGACGCATTAGGTAAAGAAAATGTTCTCGCTGTGATGATGCCTTCTCCCTATAGTTCCGACCATTCGATTAGCGATGCAGTGGCTTTAGTTAATAATTTAGGTATCAAAAGTGAGAAGTTAGCAATTAAAGAAATTATGAACGCTTATGATCAACTTTTAGATGGTATTTTTGCGGGGACTGATTTCGGTATTGCTGAAGAAAATCTTCAGTCACGCATTCGCGGTAATTTATTGATGGCTCTCTCTAATAAATTCGGACATTTACTATTATCCACTGGCAATAAATCAGAAATGGCGGTGGGATATTGCACCCTTTACGGTGATATGAATGGTGGTTTAGCAGTGATTGCTGATGTGCCGAAAACCCGCGTTTATTCCCTCTGTCGCTGGTTAAATCGGCACGGGGAAATTATTCCCCTTAATGTGATTAATAAAGCTCCTAGTGCTGAATTAAAACCCAATCAGAAGGATCAAGATTCTTTACCTCCCTACGAGATTTTAGATGCTATTTTAGCACTATTAATCGATCGCCATCAATCCGCCGAACAAATTATCGCCGCCGGTTTTGAGCCTGAAATTGTGCAGAAAGTGATTAAATTAGTTAAAAATGCCGAATTTAAGCGCAAACAAGCTCCCCCGGTCATAAAAATTAGCGATCGCGCTTTTGGCACTGGTTGGCGAATGCCCATCGCTAGTCGCTGGGGTTAGGGGGGTTTTTCAGTTATCAGTTATCAGTTATCATTTATCAGTTATCAGTTATCAGTTATCACTAACCCAGGCGGGCGTTGGGTTTCATACTTCAACCCAACCTACGTTCTGTTCACTGATTACTGATTACTGATTACTGTTCACTGAAAGGGGTATTCGTGAGAGAGGAAGGGTAAGGGGATTAATTCTCCTGTTGCCTCGCCGATTTGTACTTTTAAACCCTCTCCTCCCGCTTTTGTTTTCACATAACCCAAGCCAAAATCCTCCAGCACACTGGTGAGTAAACCGACTTTTTGCGCTTCTAAAATAATCGGGGTATTGCTGGGGACGGGTTGGCTAAGTTTTATGCCCCAAAGTCTTTGTTTTACACCTTTATAGGTGTTAAGACGGGCGATAGTTTCTTGACCAATATAACAACCCTTATCAAAGACAATCGCTCGCCATAAACCGGCCTCTAAAGGGTTATAATCTTCGGTTAATTCTCGATCGACTGCCGGTCGGCCCTGATGGATTCTCAGGTATTCCCACACCTGCTCATCGGCGGGAGTAACGCCATTTTTTATTAAATTTTCCCAGAGGGGACCGGCTTCGGCGGTGGCAACGATTAAAGTATATCCGGGTAGATCTAAGCCGGTGCCGACGGCTACTCTCAGGGGGGGGTCAGAAAGGAGATAATGACTATGCTCCACCCCCGTTAAAATCTGCTCTGGAATGGCGATTTTTTGCAGGTATTGCCCGCTTTCAGTACCGATTAGGGTGACAATGCTAAAATTATCGGTTAAGTCGCTAATTTCCACCTTATCGAAGGGGAAAATATAGCGATCGATCAATTCCAGTAAAAATTGACGACGTTGGGGAGAAACGAGGATGAGGAGGGAATCATCGCCGGCGTAAACTGTGACAAAATCGAGGGTACGACCGGTAGAGTTAAGGAAAATTGTCTCACAACCTTGACCCGGTTTCAGGCGATCGATAGCGTTACTGGTTTGATTGTGGAGAAAACGCAGTCGATCCTGGCCTTTTAATTCTAATAAACCCCAATCGGAGCGATCGATTAAAATTGTTTGGGATGCTAAACTTTGGGGATCATTACTGTAGTCTTTGAGAAAATTAGCGGCATACTCTGCCTTGATCGTGTCTAAATCTGCTTTCATTGGGGTAAATTAGCGAATAATTGCTTAATAATACGCTCGGTTTTTGTTTCCAAACTCTGCCAATCTAGTTCACCGGTGGGGTCGAGGAGACTGGTATCGATGGTGACGCTCTCTCCCTCATCGGTGGGATAATCGAGAAAACAGACTTGAAAACAAAGTTCCCAAATATTTACAGTAACGGAGCGATCGAGATAAGTCAAACAGAGCAGATAACTGGGATAGGGATCTTGAATTTCTGTATAAGTTCCTTTCCAGAGGGAATTTTCTAACTGTTTGCGCAGATTATCCAGCACCCGAATAAATGCCGGTTGCATTAATAATTGTGCCTGTTCCCAAGCAGTAATATCTTTAAATTTTGGATTCATCTTATCAGTTATCAGTTATCAGTTATCAGTTATCAGATTTGAGGATTAAGTGGGGGGATACCCCTGCCACCCTTGATAAGGGGGGATCTGGCAATTTTTAACACCCACCTACTTATTAAGTGAGCAATATTAAATAGGGTTTACTGAAAAAGTACGGGCGAAGCATTCGGATAGAAAATCTACGGTTTCACCGATAGGTTATTGCCCGAATGCTTCGCCCCTACAGGACGCAATCGCCGCTCAAGATGCCCGGTTTTGAAGCGCGATTCTCTCAAAATCTTGCACCTGTGGGAGCGAGAAAAGCCACAAAACCCTTGCCTTGCCTACATTTCACATTTATTCAGCAAACCCTAAATAGACAAAGACATACATTTCAGCCCTAGAACTATTTTGTTTAACTCTTGGAGATGTCTAATGGCATTAACAGTGCTGTCTTTTCACTGTTTACTGTTTACTGGTTACTGTTCACTGTTCACTGTTTACTGATAACTGGTTACTGATAACTGATAACTGATAACTGATTTAGGCTGTTACTAGGGTTGCTTCCTTAGCTGCCATCATTTTCATCAGGTCTAACATCCGGCAGGAGTAACCCCATTCGTTATCGTACCAAGAGACGACCTTAAAGAAATTGGCATTAAGTTGAATGCCAGCTTTAGCATCAAAGATACTGGAATGGGGGTCGGTGATAAAGTCACTCGATACCACTTCCTCATCGGTATAACCGAGGATACCTTTCATCGGTCCTTCGCTGGCGGCTTTCATAGCGGCGCAGATTTCCTCGTAACTGGTGGCTTTTTCGGTTTTAAAGGTTAAATCCACCGCCGAAACGTTGGGAGTTGGCACACGGAAGGCCATACCGGTTAATTTGCCTTTTAGGGAAGGAATAACTAGGGTTACTGCTTTGGCTGCTCCCGTGGAGGAGGGGATAATATTTTGACCAGCGCCGCGACCACCGCGCCAATCTTTTTTCGATGGACCATCCACGGTGGGTTGAGTGGCGGTCATCGAGTGTACCGTGGTCATTAATCCTTCCGCTAGTCCGAAGTTATCGTTAATAACTTTGGTGATCGGGGCTAAACAATTGGTGGTACAACTAGCGTTAGAGACGATCAGATCCTTAGCGGGATCGTACTCATTGTCGTTAACGCCCAGTACAATAGTACGAATTTTGTCCGGATCTTTGGTGGGTGCGGAGATAACCACTCGTTTGGCCCCTGCTTCTAGGTGTTTTCCGGCCCCTTCTGCGGTGGTAAATAAACCGGTGGACTCAACCACATAATCGGCCCCGGTTGCACCCCAGGGCAGTTGAGCAGGGTCTTTAATCGAGTAACAGGGGATAAACTTACCATCCACGACGATGCCATCTTCTTTCGCTTCTACCGTACCCTGAAAACGTCCGTGGGTGGAGTCGTATTTGAGCAGATAGGCAATATTATCGGGGGGGACGAGATCATTGATACCAACAAACTCGAAATCAGGATTTTGGATACCCGCCCTAAAAACGAGGCGACCGATACGACCAAATCCGTTGATAGCGACTCTTACTTTTGTCATGAAAAAAACTCCTTTGCAGCTGCGATAAGCTTAGGCACGATCAAGAAAAAATAATTTGAGAATTGATTGGCCTTTAGAGAATCACTATATATGCTAATCAGCTTTTGTTGATCGCTAGATGAAGTATAGAAAGATTTTAAGTTTCAGTGCTTCAAAAGCTCTCCTGCAAAAATCAAAAATCTTTCGTTAGGTGAGAAGACAGGAGACTCCGAGACAGGAGACTCCGAGACAGGAGACTCCGAGACAGGAGACTCCGAGACAGGAGACAAAAGATAACTATAATATCCATAAAATCTAAGATTATGTCAAATTTATCCGATTTTTTTAGATATTTTGACCTGATAGCGGCTCTAAAACTTACTTTTGCAGGAGGTCTAAAGATAAAAAATAATAAATTTGCTATCCTAGTAGTCCTCACCACCGGCATCGAGAAGGCCTAATTAGGCTCTTCCCGACAAAAAAGTTCTCAGAGAATTTATTGCTCTATAAGTTAAGAAGACATTAATTTTCCTTTAAAAGCCATTTAAAAACCCCGCCCGACTGACATAAATTACCCAAGCAGGATCGGCAAAATATAGCTTATTTTAATAGTTTTTTGCGCCCCAAAAGGTTAGACTCTTGATTACAGTTTGAAAACTGACCGAGGGTTAACCCTCTCGATAATCTGGAGAAATTGTCTATCAACTCTCTTAATCTCATCGTTCATAGATATTGGAGAAATATTCATGGTATCCGCACCAGAAAGACCCTTAACAGAGCAAAATCCCCTTTCTCAAGACGAACTCTACAAAACCCATGCCTATTGGCGCGCTTGTAACTATTTAGCTGTAGGTATGATTTATCTGCGCGATAATCCCCTGCTCAAGGAACATCTTAAACCCGAACACGTTAAGTATCGCTTACTTGGTCACTGGGGAGCAAGTCCGGCCTTAAGTTTTACCTACGTTCACCTCAACCGTTTAATCAAAAAATACGACCTCGATGTGATTTTTATGGCCGGTCCCGGCCATGGAGCGCCGGGGGTACTCGGTCCGGTTTATCTAGAAGGAACCTATTCGGAAATTTACCCCGATAAAAGTGAAGACGAGGAAGGATTACAAAAATTCTTTAAACAATTTTCTTTTCCCGGTCACATCGGTAGTCACGTCACCCCCGAAACCCCCGGTTCTATCCATGAGGGCGGCGAACTGGGTTATAGTGTTTCCCATGCCTACGGTTCTGTTTTTGACAATCCCGACCTAATTACGGCCGTGGTGGTGGGTGATGGGGAAGCAGAAACCGGTCCCCTTGCTACCGCATGGCACTCGAATAAATTCCTTAACCCGATTCGCGATGGTGCGGTACTGCCAATTTTAAACTTAAACGGTTATAAAATCGCTAATCCCACCATTCTCTCCCGTATTTCGACCCACGAGTTAGAAAGTCTCTTTGTTGGTTACGGTTACACTCCCTACATCGTCGAATGTAAGGAAGATGAAGACCTGCTGCACTGCCATCAAAAAATGGCCGCCACCCTAGAACACTGTATCAATCAGATTCGCTCCTATCAACAGGAAGCTCGCAGCACGGGAGTAGCTAAACGTTACCCCTGGCCAATGATTATCCTCCGGTCTCCCAAGGGTTGGACCGGTCCGAAAAATGTTGATGGTCATAAAGTAGAAGGATTCTGGCGCGCTCACCAAGTCCCCATGGGTGGGATGCACGAAAACCCCGACCACTTGAGAAAATTAGAGGAGTGGATGAAAAGCTATAACCCGGAGGAATTATTTGACTATACCACGGGTCAATTTAAGCCGGAATTTAAAGAACTCGCTCCTATTGGTCATCGTCGCATGAGTGCTAATCCGCACGCTAATGGCGGATTGCTGCGTAAAGATCTAAAAATGCCCGATTTTCGTCAATATGCCGTAGATGTCACCCACCCGGGCCAAGTGGAAGCGGAAAATACGGGAGTGATGGGGGTATTTTTGCGGGATGTAATGCGAAATAATATGACTAATTTTCGCGTTTTTGGTCCCGATGAAACTGCTTCTAATCGTTTAGCGGCTCTCTATGAAGTGACTAAAAAAGCTTGGTTAGCTGATACCTATCCCGAGGATTTAGATGGTAGCCAATTATCTCCCGATGGTCGTGTGATGGAGATGCTGAGTGAACATACTTTAGTCGGTTGGTTAGAGGGTTATTTATTATCCGGCCGTCACGGTTTATTTCACTCCTACGAGGCTTTTGCTCATGTTATCGATTCCATGTTCAACCAACACGCTAAATGGCTCGATATCTGCAAAAATCATGTACCTTGGCGTGCTTCTGTTTCCTCTTGGAATCTGTTATTATCCTCGGTGGTTTGGCGGCAGGATCACAATGGTTTTAGTCACCAAGACCCCGGTTTTATCGATTTAGTAACCAATAAAAGTGCCGACGTGGTGCGGGTTTATCTTCCCCCCGATGGTAACTGTTTATTAAGTGTGGCTAACCACTGTCTCAAGAGCAAGGATTACACTAATATTATCGTTGCTGATAAACAGAAACACCTGCAATACTTGACTATTGAAGAAGCAATTAAACACTGCACTAAAGGTATCGGTATTTGGGATTGGGCCAGTAACGATGATGACGGAACAAATCCCGATGAACCAGATGTAATTATGGCTTGCTGTGGGGATATTATCACTAAAGAATCTTTAGCGGCCACGGCAATTCTGCGGGAGGAATTCCCTTACTTAAAAGTTCGCTTTATCAATGTGGTTGATCTGTTTAAATTACAGTCGGAAAGTGAACACCCCCATGGTTTATCGGAACGGGATTTTGATAGTTTATTTACCCCTGATAAGCCAATTATCTTTAATTTCCACGGTTATCCTTGGCTGATTCATAAACTTACCTACCGTCGCAGTAATCAAGAACGTATTCATGTGCGCGGTTACAAAGAAGAGGGGAATATTAATACTCCCCTAGAATTGGCGATTCGTAACCAAGTTGATCGTTTTCATTTAGTAATTGATGTCATTGATCGCGTGCCGAAATTAGGTTCTGCTGCTGGTCATGTGAAGGAACGGATGAAAAATGCTATTATCGAAAATCTCGATTATGCTTTTACCAATGGTATCGATAAGGACGAGATTACTAACTGGAAATGGCCCTATTAATTAGGCTAGAAAGTGGTTTAGGTGATGATAATTTATTAGTTTATTGATAAATTTCATCTTCCTATTCCACCTAAAAAATATTCTTGATTTTCTACAGGGTGAGAGCATCTCAAAAGCTATTGACAATTGGCCAATGTTGAAAAGGGTTAATTAGGGTTTGCTGAATTTGCGTCTTCATCGGCCCGCGTCCTGTAGGGGCGAAGCATTCGGACAATAACCTATCGGTGAAAAGGTAGATTTTCTATCCGAATGCTTCGCCCGTACTTATTCAGCAAACCCTAATTAGATTTAATTTACTAAGAAAATTAAAATCATCAATATTGCGAGTTACAATTGTTAAATTATAAACGAAAGCTGTTCCCGCAATAATGGCATCTTCTAAGGACATCTTTCTGATTTATTTTAAAGTTACTGCTTGTAAAAAATTCTTCAAAATAGACTTTATCTTGATGAGTTAACCGATGGTAGCCTAAAACTTCCAGATAGGATAAAGCAGAGACATAAGGAGAATTTTCTGCAATAAACTCCCGGAGAAACTCATTTTCCAATTGAGCGGCATAGATAATAATATTACTATCTAATAACATGATTTAATCCCGATCAGGAAGAGAGCGATCGCACCGATTTTGTTGTTGCCACTGTTGGGTATCAACATCAGTAAAAGTATTATTGTTAGCAATTTTTTTCAAAGCATTGGCCATTTTTTGACCGTTAGATCGATTTTCACCAATGATATTTTCTTCTAGTAAGGTAATATAAACATTAACAGGATATTCTGAGTTGATTTCAGGGGTTTCATCAAGCCATTGAAGGGTATTATTTTTCAAAATTGCTTTAAAGGTTTTTAGCATAGTTTTCTCCACCGTTAAATGATACAGGATAAATGATTCAGACTAGCCCTAACCCAATTTTAACACAAGACCAACCCAACAAACTCCCCTGAACTCAATCTTTTAAGTTAACGTCTTTGGATCATTTCCTAATCAAAAGTTCATTACCAGAGCGAAAAATTACGCAAAATGGTGATAGTCACTTTACCTGTTTTTAAGGGAGGCTAATTTATCGACGATGACTGGGTGAAAATTAATCATTAAATCAATTTATAACAAGCAATCGAGGGTTTTACTCTCGCGTTAATGTACCTTAAAAAAGTAGCTATCACTTTATTTTAGCTTTTGGAAATAAAATTAAGATAAAGCGTACTAGAATAGATAATTTATTCGTTTGAAAAAACGCATTCAATCATCTATTTTAATAAATGTTCTATTTCTTCATCTGTAAAACCAAATTGTCTAAAAATTCGTAAAACATAAGCAGGGGACATTTCTTTTGCAGCTATATCGATAGGAACGATTCGACGTTGATTATACAATACTCTACAATATAAACTATGATCACCTTTTCCTTCTCGATAAAATTGACAGCCTCCTTTTTCAAGAATTTTGATTAGTGCTTTGGGTTTAAGAGAAGGAATATTTTTAGGCATAAACTTTTCTGAGTTCGTAAGTTTCGGGAGTTTCAGAATCTCCCACAGTTAAAAATTCATGAAGTTCGTCTATAGGAATAGGACTGGTATATATATTGGCTTGATCATGATAAATCTCCCAAAAAGATTCAAGCGCTTCTTTTAGTTTCTCAATAGCTTTTTCCTGAGTTTCTCCCTGTCCAACTAATCCATTTTCAAGACATAATGAAACCCAATAATTTGCACTTTTTCTCAGAATAACGGTATAAAAGTTCATGGTGATTGTTCCGTTGAAATTTTAATCGGGGATTAGAATTTACTCCAGCTTAATTTTAACACAAGACCAACCCAACAAACTGCCTTACCTCAATCTTTTAAATTAACGTCTTTGGATCATTTCATCAATAGACAATAAATAAGGTGCATTAACAAAGTATAATGCACCCGATCAGAAAAGCGATCGCACTTCTAATATTCTGCCAAATGCGATCACAAATCCCCATTTTTACATAAAAAATGATAATATAAAACTCAAATTTGAACTATTGTTGTGGAAAGATAGTAAGATGACAAAGTTACAATTAACTCAAGCGGAAATTGAAAGCCTTACTTCTGATGAATTTTTGTATTTAAGAAATTGGATTAATAAGTTAGACGATCAACAATGGGAAAAACAAATCAAATTTTAGCAAGAAGGAATTTTGAGCTTTCAAAAAGTGACTTAAACCATCCTTCTTTGTCTTTTAAAAAAGTTGGAGAATTTTGATCGGCAAGATTTGGTATTAATTATAGAGCTTTAGCTTTTAAAGATGGTGAAGATTATATTTGGGGGTGGATAGGAAGTCATGAAAAATAGGAAAGATTATTAAAATAAAAGCGATCGCCTCTTTATTGCCAAAATGTAGTTAAGTACCTAGGCAAAATTATTTACACATGACGATCATTGCCCCGTAAGGGTTTTAGCTCGATCGGGCAGGTAATTAATTTTGCATGACTACTTAAACAAAGTGCAACCCAACACCAACCAAATAAATTAATAATTGATCATCTTGGATCGCACTCAATCTACAGGTGATCGCCATTTTAAAACAGTCTTTTTAATAGTTCATCTTTACTTAGATTAAAATGTAGAGCGACATCACGCAAAATATTATTTAAAGTGCCTATTTTGACAGGATTATGAGCAGGAATAGTAATCTGATGTGTACCATTTTCAGAAGTAGTTAGTCTAATATGGCTACCCGTTTGACGACTCACTTCATAACCTAACTCAGACAATTTTTTGATTAAGTCATCACTGGATAAATCTCTGGGTAGCTTCATACCGCAAATACCTCATCCCTAACAATATGTAAACGAATAATTTTAGGGCGATTTTCCCTATCATCATAATGACAATTAACGGCATCTTTTACCATTTCTCGTAAAGACTGTAAATCATCGGCTTCGGTAAAAATAGACTCGCCTAATGCCCTTGCTGTATATCCCCCTTCCGGTGCATCTTCCACTAAAAAAACTATTTCTGTCATATTTCCTTCTTTACTCTCTAAATTTTTGCAGTAATTTTAATTATAGTTTGTTTAGTTTTTTATATAGCACTTTTTAAAGCTTACAAGATTAGCGTTCGCCGTTTATCAACCCTAATCGCCTCTTTATTGCCAAAATGTAGTTAAACAAAGTGCAACCCAACACCAACCAAATAAATTAATAGTTGATCATGTTGGGTTTCGTGCCTCAACCCAACTACAAGATCGGCGATCGTACTCATAAGTTAGAGAATTGCTATAGTTGATCATGTTGGGTTTCGTGCCTCAACCCAACCTACCAGATCGGCGATCGCACTAGGAATTTTTCTAAAAATTCTAACTGAGACAAAAAGATTAAAGGGGAAGAATTGA
The DNA here is from genome assembly GCF_007095585.1 of Microcystis sp. M_OC_Ca_00000000_C217Col. Classification (NCBI taxonomy): domain Bacteria; kingdom Bacillati; phylum Cyanobacteriota; class Cyanophyceae; order Chroococcales; family Microcystaceae; genus Microcystis; species Microcystis sp. M_OC_Ca_00000000_C217Col. Next base: position 13,599 of record NZ_SFBV01000101.1, on the reverse strand, counting down.
AAACAATTTTCATAGAGATTACCATTTTTTTTCTCTATCTATGTCTTCTGTAGTAAGATAAGAAAAATCGATTCCCATTAATTCTAAAATTTTCAAGAACATTTCTGTATCCATTTCCATGATTTCTGCGGCTTTATGAAGACTGATGATGCGAGAAACTAAAGCACCCACCACAAAAATAAATTGTTCTTTTTGTTCAATATTATCAAATAATTGTATTTCGGCGGCAATTTCTTGAAAAGTAATCGAAGTATTCATTGTCTTGCTAAGTTTCATCAATTAAGACATATCTAACTTAATTTTAACGCAAAATCAACCCAACCAACTGCCCTTATCTCAATCTTTTAAATTATAGACAACAAATAAGGCGCATTACACTGTGTTAATGCACCCGATCAAAAAAGCGATCGCACTTCATCAATTAACTCCGAGTTCGCCTTTTGAATTCCTCAATTGTTTTCTCTATCACTCTAGGGTTCGGGTTTTCCCAGTCATCTAGAGAATTATAAAGAATTGCTGGAATTAATACTTTTCTCTTTTTGTCAAATTTTATGTTAAGAAATATGTGACTATAGGATCGAGAAAACGGGTTTCTTAAAGAAACCCGTTTTCTCGACTCTGAGTCAAGTTAATCAGGTGGCTGGTAGGAGAAATCAAGGTTTAACCGCACCGAATTTAATTTGATTTTCTCTGATTTATAAATAAACCTGATGAAAAAAAAAAAAATAAGCATAATTTATATCCTATTGACGGTAGAAAAAAACGGTCTTAGGATGATGGAAACCATTAATTGATGGTTTGATAGTTTTTAAGCTTAACCCGCACTGCGGGTTAAATAGTTGGGGAGGTTTTGGGGACGGCGAACGGTGTATATTCCAGCAGTAAGCTCAGACGCATTTAAATTTAGATTGTCGATGCTTGAAGCCTTTGGCTGACATCGATTACTCGATCAACTTAAACGTCGAAAAGCTTAACACCATGGCAACACCATGATGAGTTGATATACTCTAAGGATAGCATCTTGAAATATTGAGTCAATGCAAGTTATTTAAGTAATAGATGACACATTATGTTTTTAACAAAACATCCCGATCTGAAGCTAAACATTCCTTGGTATTTAACTCAAATTAGTTTTTTGCTGTTGCCTATCAACCCCTTATGGGGAATGTTAGTTATTTGTACAGCGATTATAATAATTTTTAGATTAAAATATAGAGTCATTATTTCTCAATATATTAATTGGGGATTTGCTATCTTAGGTGGCTCATTAATAATGACCAGCCTTTTTGCCTTTGATCGGGTTTCTGCCATCTCTGGATTGATAAATTTTTTCCCTTACTTCATTATTTTTGCTGGACTCAGCCAACTACTTTACTCAGTGAGTACATTAGAACAATTAGCAAGGATAATATACTTTGGTTCAGTTCCTATAACCGTGTTAGGCTTTGGACAAATTTGGTGGGGGTTACAAGGAGAAATACAAAATATATTGATCCCTGGATGGTATTTAAGAGCAATGGGCAATCCTTCTGGTAGGATGTCATCTTTATTTTATCATGCTAATTTTCTAGCAAGTTTTCTAACTATTATTTGGGTGTTGGGACTGGGCTTAATAATTCTAGAGTTAAGAAAATCGAATACTGATAAAAAATTTTTTTATCTTAGTCTGCTTTTGGTCATCAATTCCCTAACATTTATTGCTCTAATTTTAACTCATTCTCGTAATGGTTGGATGACTACATTGGTAACTTGTCTTGCTTTTGCTATTTATTTAGGCTGGCGATGGATTTTGCTAACAGTAGCAATCGTGAGCGGGGCGATTATTATCGCTGCTTTTGGCAATCCTCCAGTAAGAGATTGGTTTAGATTAATTGTTCCAATGTTTATTTGGGCTCGAATAAACGATCAATTTTATCCTAATCGAGATGTAGAAACTCTCCGAATAACTCTGTGGAAATTCTCCTGGCATTTAGCCCTTAAGTCACCTTGGAAAGGATGGGGTTTAGGAAGTTTTAAACATCTCTATCAGCCTCAATCTCAGATAGTAATAGGACATTCACACAACTTAACACTGATGCTTCTGTCTGAAGTGGGGATTCCCTGGACAGTTTTTTTCTATTTTTTAGTTGGCTGGATATTGGCAAAAGGGATTATACTTTTAACCAAAATAAATCTGGATAACTCAGAAGAAAAATTGATTATATTTACTTATTTAACAGCTTTTTTTGCTTCTATATTATTTCATGTCTTTGATGTTACTATTTTTGATGAAAGAGTCAATCTTATATCTTGGTCGATTTTGTCAGCGATTCATGGCTTAACAAATAATAAAAAAAGAAAATATTTTACCTAAACTAAATATTCTTGTAAATGCTCATGAAATTCAGTATTGTTATAACAACATATAATCGCTTACCATTTTTAAAATGGTCATTAGAATCGGCAATCAATCAAACTATAAACTGTGAAATTATTGTTGTAGATGATGCTTCTTCTGATCAAACTGAAGAATATATCAAGCAGTTAGGTGATCGAGTTATATATCATCGCAACTCGATAAATTTAGGACATTCAGAAAGTGTTAATATTGGAGTCAAAATTGCCAAAGGAGAATGGATTAAGCTGATTGATGATGATGATTATATTATGCCTGAATGTATCGAAATTATCGGCAAATCTCTCGTTTATTTTCCTGATGCTGTTATTTGCTCTTGTCAGGCAAAAAAAATTGATATAATAGGCAACATTATCGATGATAAACATCAAGTTCAATTTAATAATTTAGCTCTTTGTATTCGGCAAGAAGACATACACTACGGTATGCTTTTGGATATCTGTCCTTTGGGAACACCTGTTCAAGTTGCTTTTCAAAAAAAAGCATTTTTGCGATCGGGAGGCTGGGATAAAGACTTTGACGGTAATTATGATGATATTAACTCATGGATAGAAATTGCCAAGTACGGCGATGCTGTATTTGTCGGTAAGTGTCTATGTTTTAAAAGAGTATGGTCGGGATGTTGCCATAGCAATATATCAATAAAAGAGCGATGCAAAAAAAATATTTTAATCAAACAAAAAATTTATGACATGGTACATCCTAAACATCGGGAAAAGTTACCAGAATTGTCAGTTATAGAAGATTATATTTGCCTGCATTGGCTTTTGATTTGTATCAAAAAATTAAACATAAAAATTGTCCTAGAATTTGTCCCCTATGATGCAATTAATTGGGATGCTTTAAAATTGATGTTTAAAATAATATGTATAAAAAGATTTAGGCTTTTATTTAAAGAACTTTTACCAGAATTACAGCAAATTGATATTAAATAATGGTACAGCCAATACCCGACTAGATGCCGAAATACTAATGTTTTTTTGTTTGTCTAGGATTTAAGAGATTTCCTGTTGCTTTTCAATAGCACGGGCAATGAGAGGAGCTTTTCTTGCTAATCCCTCTAGGGTGATTTCACCTTGTTCATACATTCTAAACAACGGGAAGCAAACCTCAAATCCAAGCGGGGAAATCTGTTGCGCTTGCGAGGTGTTTCTGAGATTTCGGCAGCTACAGGGGAAACTAACGCCCCAACCGATTATGTAACCTATCTGATCGAGAAGCATCAGTAATGGGAGTTCTGATTGATAACAATGTCATTCTTGATTTTCTACAAGAACGAGAGCTATTTGTGGAAAAAGCAGCAAGATTATTTGAGCGTATTGATGCTGGGGAAATTCAGGGATTTATCGCATCAACGACAATAACTAACATTAGTGGATAGAATGCACAAAATTAGCATTCAGGTCTTGATTCAGCAACGCCTTTGACACTGGCAATGATTTGTCCGATGTCTTGAGGAGTGGCACCTGTTGCCAACAGCGATGGGATAAGCAATTCCAGTGAAACTGACGGATCGCCATTTTCAGCTTTGGCAATCCGAGGTTGACTAGAGCCGATTTTATTGGCCAGTTCACTTTGAGTCATTATCTTCTGCCGCTGACTTTTCAAACTTTTGCTAAGAGCTAGTTTGATTTCAACAAGGATAATCTCTTCGGGCGTTAACTCTAAAAAGTCGGAAACGGTTCCGATTTTCCAGCCTTTTGATTCCAAAAGCCCTTTTTTAGTCTCTTCCATCCTCTTATTCCTGCTGATCAGTATCGTATTTACTCAAGCGTTTCTTACAAACCTCAATTACACTTTTGGGTGTTGCTCTTGTTGTCTTATTAAACACCTCAATAATCAAGATTGCATCTTCATCAATTCGATAAATAATCCTCCAATTTTTATCGATGTCTCTAATGCGTAGCTCATGACAATGATAGCCTACACTTGGCATAGGACGCGAATGTGGCAAACCAAGAGGTTCGCCTTCCTGTAGTTGCCTGAGTAAGACACCCGCTTCGATCCGTGCTTCTAAACTGAAAGGTGGGGTCTTGATCTCACCATGCAGCCAAGCTAAAGGTTTGCTTTGATCAGCCATGATGTATTTATATCATATCTGATGTACTAAAATATGGCAATCGCCTCACTACTATCTAACAATTCAAAGGTGGCGGAGCGACGAAATATGAACAGCGAACCTACTTTGAGCAACTCTCAAACTGATTGGTAACAATTAGAGGCAATCAGCGATATTGATAGCGATGTGTGAGATTATTCTTGAGATAATAAATGGCTGGTTATAATTAAATTAACAATGGATTTTAGGTTCGATCCCCCCTGCCCCCCTTGATAAGGGGGGTGCCGGTAGGCGGGGGGATCTCCCTTAATAAGGGGGGCATCTGATAATTTTTAACGTCTACCTAATTATAAGGCCGATGTCTGATAACTGTTAACTGAGCGCTGAATTTAACTTCTTAAAGAAACTTGGAACTGTTTAACTAAAGCTTCTCGCACTTTTGTCATTAAAGGTTCCACATCTTCATCGGTTAAAGTTCGATCGCTGGCACGATAGACTAAACTAAAGGCCAAACTACAATGATTTTCTGGCACATTCTGCCCCTGATAGCGATCGAATAATTCAACTTTTTCTAAGAGATTACCTCCAGCATTTTTGATAGTTTTTGTCAATCTATCTACGGGTATATCTGTGGAAACAAAGAAGGCGATATCTCGCGCTGCCCCCGGATAGGTAGAATAGACCTGTAAACGTGGGGTAATTTTGGCACTATCCCTAAGAGTTGCTAACAGGATCGGGAACTGGATTTCAAAGGCATAAACTGCCTCAATTAATCCTTTTTGCTGACGCAATTGCGGGTGTAGTTGACCGAATATACCTAGGCGTTGTTTGCCAATCCATAAAGAGGCTGTTCGTCCGGGATGAAAACGCGCATCTTCGCCATATTTTTCGTAGCTTACTGTCAGCGAAAGGCGATCGAATACTGCTTCTAAAATGCCTTTTGCTTCATACCAAGTCATGGCCACCTCTTTACCCGATCGCAGCCAACGTCCGGCAGGGAAGAAATCACCACCGAAAATACCAGCAATTGCATCGTATTCGTTGATATTATCCGATTCTAAGCGGAAAACTCGCCCGATCTCGAAGCCATTTAAGGAACCGTTACCCTGAGACTGATTATACTCAAACGCTTCGATTAAACCGTCTAGGAGATTAGTCCGCAAAGCAGAATACTCGACAAAAAGGGGATTAGCGAGGACAACTTCCGCTAATTCCGGTTTAACTAGGGAATACTGGACTAATTCCGTCAAACCCACTGCGCGAAAAGCTTCCCGCAGCCGACGCTGTATAGTTTCCTCAAAGGATAATCCTCCGGCTGCGGTTTTTGCCGGCAAAGTATCGACAAAGCGATCGTATCCGTACAGTCGCGCCACTTCTTCAATTAAGTCAATTTCTCGTTCTAAATCCCGATAACGGTAGTCTGGCACTGTTACAGTCCACAGAACAGGATTTTTTGAGGTTAACTGCAATTCACAGCCTAAATTGCCTAAAATCCGCTCCACATCTTCGGCGAGAATTTCACCGATCGCACCATCATCTAGGGTAACTTGACCCAGTATTTGCTGCAAACGTTCTAAACGCAATTCGATCGAACCACTGGACTGATCGGCGCGATAATCAGCTTTAACCTGACTGCTGACAGTTCCCCCAGCTAACTCTAGAATCAAATCGATCGCCCTTTGACAAGCATATTCCAAAGCGGCGGGATTAACACCGCGTTCATAGCGTCCGGAAGATTCGCTGCGTAAACCCTGCGCTTTTGAGGAACGACGGATAGCGATCGGATCGAATAAAGCCGACTCTAGCACAAGATTAACGGTTTCCTCGTTAACTTCCGTATCTTGACCTCCCATCACCCCCGCTAAAGCTACAGGCTTATTATTGGCAGTAATTAATAAATTAAGCTCTTTTAAGCTTCTTTCCTGACCATCAAGGGTAATGATTTTTTCCCCTTCCTCAGCAAAACGGACCCCAATAGTAACGGATTTACCTCCGGCAAAACTCTGTAAACGATCGCAATCGAAAGCGTGTAAGGGTTGTCCCCACTCCAAGAGGACATAATTAGTAATATCGACCACATTATTGATTGATCGCAATCCGGCAGCCTGTAAACGCTGTTGCAACCATAGCGGAGATGGGCCAATTTTTACCCCCTCGATCACCGTACCAATATAAGCAGGACAAGCTTTATTTTCTGATATTTCCAGCGTTAAATCTTTTTTAGGGGAAAATTCCCCTAATTTCACTTTTGGTAGGCTTAATTCTCCTCCTGTCAAAGCTGCCACTTCCCGCGCAACTCCGATCATACTCAAAGCATCGGCACGGTTAGCGGTGGGAGAAATATCTAAAATCACCTCATCGAGTCCTAAAAGGGGACGAACATCTGTACCTAAAGGGAGATTTTCCTGACTAAAAATGTGGATTCCTTCAGAATCCTTAGTTAATCCTAATTCTGCGAGGGAACAGATCATCCCTTCCGATTTTACCCCCCGCAATTTAGCCGGTTTAATCGTTAAATTGATTTTGGCTAAATAAGTTCCCAAAGTAGCCACAGGAACTAGAATATCAGCCCTAGCATTGGGCGCACCACAGACAATTGTACTAAGATTTTCCTGACCGATATCCACCTGACAGACACTTAATTTATCTGCATTAGGATGGGGTTGGCGATCAATAATTTTACCAATAACCACACCCTTTGCCCATTCTCGGCGATCCTCGATCTCTTCCACTTCTATTCCCGCAATTGTCAATAATTCGGCTAATTCTTGGGGAGATTGGGCGACTTTGACTAATTCTCGTAACCAGTTGATCGAAATCCGCATCGTTAATTCTTGCTTGCCGTTGGTTCTTAACTATTGTAAACCGTGGGTAGTCAATGATTTAGAGATTAGGGACGATCGGCTGTTAAAATGTTAGGGGGAGGATGGAAGAACTGTGTAAATAACCGCTCATTTTCCTTGGCCAGGGGTGATAAGTAGGTAGGTGTTAAAAGTTGTCAGACACCCCCCTTATCAAGGGGGGCAGGGGGGATCCCCCCGCCTATCGGCACCCCCCTTATTAAGGGGGGCAGGGGGGGATCGAACCTAAAATCCATTTTTAATTTAATTATAACCAGCTACTTATTATCTTTGAACAGATTACCGATAATTTGGGGAGATAATCAGTAGTTAGCTATCTATATCAAAAAGGATTATTGATGCCACCCGATCAAATAGAAAACCTGCTCAAGGGAATTTTGAGACAATACCAAAGTTCTTTTAGTGACAAAATCTATGGAGAAGAAAATGATGATTATGATTCGCTTATGAGGGTATTTGGAATTACTCCTAGTTTAAAAAGGGAAAATCGTCAGTATTGGGGCAGGGAACTAGGAATGTGTTGGCAACGTCTGGTGACAGAAGTTTTTAAGGCTAATTGTTTAGATTATCAACCAGCTTTAAAGATTGCAGATGATCAACCTTGTGACTGCATTTTAGGTAGAGATGCCATTGATACTAAATATAGAATTGGTTCGGGAGATTCTGGCACACTTAAAAAGTTTAAACAGTATGGAAAACTATTACAGGAAAGAGGACTTAGACCTATTTTACTGATTGTGCGAGAGGATAACGGCTCTTCTCGACTGTGTGTGATAATTTTTGCTTATGGAATCGTGAAATGTTGACGGAGAAAGACTTTTACGACTATTTTGCCGAAGAAACTATCAGTATAGGCTTCGTTTCCACACAGAAACCAGAAGAGCCGGATAACTTACCAGCAGCGATTAAAGCTTGTCATCTGGGTGGCTGGACTGTTTTGCAGAGCCAACAAAGTTTTGATTATATACTTGATCGCAGTGGGTTCGATTTGCTAAAAGCTTTTGATAAATTTTCTGAAACACAGGAGTTTTATATTGCCCGATGAATATCTCAAAAAGATGGCAACTTCTGCACGGTGATTGTAGAGAACTTCTCACTTTACTAGAAGAATCTAGTATATCTTGTGTGATCACAGATCCACCCTATAATTATGAGTTCATTGGCAGAAATTGGGATCATGATGAAATCCAAAGACGCAGAGAACGTATTCAAAACAGTTCCACACTGGTCAAAAATATTCCCTATGGAAGTGGGTTAGCCGGTGGGGTTCGTAATGAGCGTTGGTATCAACGCAATCGCGAAAATGTGGTCAATTATATTGAATGGGCAACAGATTGGTCAAAGGAACTAATGCGTGTTTGTAAAAGCGGGGCTGTTGTCGCTGTTTTTAGTAGCACAAGAACACTGGCTCATATTCAGATTGCTCTTGAAAATGCTGGTTTTTATGCTAGAGATGTGCTGGTTTATAGACGACATTCAGGCATTCCTAAAGGATTAAATATTGAGAAAAAACTTGACAAAATTGGTGATACTAATGCCAAACAATGGCAAGGTTGGCATACTTGCCTGAGAAATGAATGGGAAGCTATAGTTATTGTGCAGAAGCCTCTAAAAAACAATTATATTGAAACTATACAAATGACTGGATTAGGTCCCTTCAAAGCTATACTAAATGACGGCTCTTTTCAATCCAATATTTTAGAGGGCTTTTCTAAAGGACGGGATGAAAATTTTGATGAGCATTGTACGATTAAACCTTTATCATTGATTAGAAAACTGCTCGAGTTATTTCTACCACAGGATAACAGTCATATAGTTCTCGATCCTTTTGCCGGAACGGGTACAACTTTAATTGCCGCTCTAGAATTAGGTTATCAGACTATTGGTATTGAAATTGAAGATCAGTATATTAATATCATTCAACAACGTTTGGGGGAATATTTTGGCAAGATCGGACAAGAATTTGAGGTATTTGATTAGTCAATCAAAAAGTTAACAATAACAACCGCTACGGTAGAAAATTGGCTCGGCAATAAATCCCTCGGAGAATTAAGGAGAGTTAGTCAAGCTTTCGATCAGAACATCATTCTTAATAACTCTTATCTTAAAATACACACAGGCAAAACACTTCTGGGAAAATTATCCCCATCTCCCCTAAAAACAAGCTATCCTAAAGATTGCCATCCCGTTGCGATTCTATCCGTGCCTTACTATTCCCAATATCCCGACGCTTTCACTCCCAGTTATCTGAGCGAACTACAAGGACAGATCCTCGCTTGTCCCCACTTCACAGTTAACAATTTAAATCGAGATTTCGTTAAAACCAAAGGCTTTTCCATCGCTTTTCGACGCACACAAATCAGCGAAGTCGAACGAATGTTTCCCTATTTTAAACCCTATCTCGATCGCAGTTTACAAGCTGACTGCAACGCTTTTTATCTTAACCCCTTACTCCTACAAACCGGTTCACGCGTCGATCCCCATATCGATCGCTCCCTGCGCTCCTATTGTAAAACAATCGATCCCCCGCTCCTAGTTAGCGTCCTTTATGTACAGGTTCCTAGGGATATTCAAGGGGGGGAACTGGTACTAGCAAACCGTAATCGTTCCGTGGCCCAGATTCGTCCTTGTGCTAACACCCTGATCCTCTTTCAAGGAGATCTCACCCATTCAGTTAATCCCGTTAGCTGTTCTGGTATTCGTCTCAGTCTTGTCTGCGAACAATATCGTTTAGATGCGGAAGAATTGCGAGAGATTCCCGAAATGCAGATAGAATCGCGAACCATAAAACCAGAAAAGAAAAAAAAGAAAGATCGGGTCGTTGCACTACAATAAAAGGGCATTTTTGTAAAGATATTCTAGATGGTGATGCGCGAACCGATCGTCGAATTAAGGGGAGTAACTAAAGCTTTCGGCAAGAAAGTAATCTTAAATAACGTCGATCTGAAAGTGTACGAAGGAGAAGCGATCGGCGTGATCGGTCCATCGGGGACGGGAAAATCGACCATTTTACGGTTAGTCGCTGGATTACTGGCCCCCGATCGAGGAGAAGTGTACATATACGGTACAAAACGTCAGAGAACCGTAGAACAGGGGGAAGATCCCCTCGGTGTTGGTCTAGTTTTCCAACAATCGGCCCTTTTTGACTCCCTCACCGTCGGGGAAAATGTCGGTTTTGCTCTCTATCGCCACTCAAAGCTAAAACGAGCCGAAATCCGCGATTTAGTGGAAGAAAAACTGGATTTAGTGGGAATGTCCGGTTCCTACGACCTCTATCCCTCTGAAATATCCGGAGGGATGCGAAAACGCGTCAGTTTAGCCAGAGCAATTATCAGCGATCCCTCGATCGCCGCCGATCGACCGAACATTCTCCTTTACGATGAACCCACTGCCGGACTGGATCCCGTCGCTTCTACCCGCATCCAGACGGTAATTATGGAACTTCTCAAAGTAAAAAAAGCCTGTGGGGCCCATCTCATTGTCACCCACGTCCACAGCACCATCGAAAATACCACCGATCGCATCGTTTTTCTCTATAAAGGTCAATTTCAATGGGTTGGACCGACTCAAGAGGCTTATCACTCCGAAATCCCCGTACTCAAGCAATTTTTTACCGGCAGTATCGACGGACCAATTCAGTGATCAGTAAACAGTAAACAGTAATCAGTGAACTGATAACTCGCATCTGATCACTGATCGCTGAAATCCTCCGATTTCTCCTGTAAGATACTCTGTAGAGATGAGGAGTAATTATTTATGGAAGCTGGCGGTTCACAACGGGGGATTTCCCCAACTCTGCGGCAAAGTGGTATCGGTTTAATGTTACTCGCATCGGGGGGAATATTAATCTGGTTAATCGCCTGGTTAAGTAATTTTAGCTTCGGGGGACGCAGTTATCGAGCCAGCTTCCTTTTTCCTAATGTGGGTGGCATGATGGTGGGAACCCGCGTCGGTTATCGGGGAGTGAGAATCGGGCAAGTGACAGCAATTACCCCAGAACCGGAGGGAGTCGCCGTAGAAGTGGAGATTTCGCCAGCAGATCGCCTAATTCCCAGTAATTCCCTCATCGAAGCCATTCAATCCGGTTTAGTGGGTGAAACCACGATCGATATTACTCCCCTGCAAGCTTTACCCGTCGGTGGTGTTAAAGAACCCCCTTTGAGTCCTAACTGCAATGGGGAGGTGATTATCTGTAACGGTTCCCGTTTACAAGGGCAATCGGCACTAAATGTCAATACCTTGATCAGATCTTTGCTGAGAATTTCTAATCTAGTTAGTGATCCCGATATGGTGGCCGGATTTCGTTCCTTTACCCAGCGCGCTGCCAATGCCTTGGGAGGACTCGATCGCTTTAGTGGTGAGGCAACCACCGCTTTAAGCGAGGTTCGTCGCAGCGGTACTCTGGGTAAACTTAATTCGGGGATGAGATCCCTAGAATCCTTACCGCAAGTATCCGGTTCCCTCGATCGCCTTTCTAGTGATCTTTCCGGTGTCGGGGGATTGAGTCAGGAAGCGACTACTTTACTGAGAAGTTTACAGGGAAGTGGCGGCCTGAGAAATTTAGACGCTACCCTAGTGGAGGCCCGAAAAACGCTGCTTTTGGTGGGACAAACCACCGAAGAACTGCGGGTTTTTTTGGCAGCTAATCAAAATCGTTTAATTGCCACTCTCGATAGTATCAAAACTACCAGCGATCGCCTACAAACTACTCTCGCTGCTTTGGATCCGATTCTGACGCAAGTGCAGAAAAGCCAAATTATTGAGAATTTAAACACTATTTCGGCAAATGCTGTTAAATTAAGCGAAAATTTGGGTAACTTTACCGCTTATCTCTCCGATCCTGCCACTGTTGTCACCCTACAGCAACTCCTCGACTCCTCTCGCGCTGCTTTTGCCAATCTTCAGAAAATCACCTCGGATGTGGATGAAATTACCGGTAATCCGCAACTGCGACAGGAAATTATCCGTTTAATCCAGGGTTTAAGTCGTTTGGTTTCTTCTAGCGAACAACTACAGCAGGAATTCGCCCAAGGTCAAGCAATGACAAGAATGGCCGCCCAAATTGCGACAATAGCCCCAAATCCCGCCCCTAATACCCCAGAAAAAGACCCTAAGAAACCTGAATCTGAGTAGCAGAATTTGGGGTTAGGGGTTGGGAAAAAAAGTCCGATCATTTGTACTAAATTTTTCAAGACCCTGCTAGTGTGCCTAATTTTTTGTCATAGCTAAATGAGGAATTTCTTCACCATGTTGACGATAACTTTCTTTAACGCCTTCCCAAGCTAAAATTAATTGATTGAGTGCTGTTTGGGGGCTATCAGCAAAAGCGGAAACGCTAGGAATTTCTACTAAGTATGCTATCCAATCTCCCTCCTCATCTTGGAAGATATTAATGCTAAAACCGTTAAAATCCTCGGTGGTTGGATTCATTTTCTTCCTCCTGTATTTTTAAAAATTGTTTAACTTGATAAGCTTTCGCTTCACCGTTTTTTGTCTGTTGAATAGATAGACGGACTCTCTTGGATGAATACCAAATGTGATGACTTCCTGTTTGATGGTCAAAAGTCCAACCACAAAGATTAAGCAAACTCTCAAATTCGCTAAAACGTAATCCTTGAGGCGAGTTTTTGGCCTTTTCTAGCCTAGCAGTTTTTCTTTTTTTCCCATCGATCGATCACAACGAACTCAATCTATTTTAGCTTAAAGTTAAAAGAAGGAGATCGCATTTATACATCGCAGTCAGCCATCAGCTTGCAAGAGTTATCTCAAAAATGGCAATTAATTTGGCACGACTACTTACAATCGTTTTGAGATTAGGAGATAAATTTTCATCCAGCAAAAACCGAATTTTCATGCTTTTTGTAAATACTCCTGCTCCTTTTTAATTTTTGCTTTTCTTAAACGATCAATTAAAGGAGATGATGTTTCTAGCCACTGTTGATAATGTTGTTCCCGTTGTCTTTCTAGCTTGACAAGATAGAGATCGATTTGTGCTTGATTGTGATAATAATAGGTCAAAGTGGCATAAATTTTTTCTAAATTTAGAGTTGGTAATTCTTGGAGAATTTCTTGAGGACTATCACCTTGTCGATAGTATTTCAGTACGTCCTCAATGCCAATACGATGTCCTTTTAATTGAATATTATCTACTGCTACAAATTCAAAATAATAGACCTCTTGCATAATTTTTTTATGGTATAATATAAGGTTTTGCTTTTTTCTCAATTCTTAGATTGAAGTGGAAAAAAGAATAAAATGTGATCTTAGGTCAGGAAATCATCTAT
>NZ_SFBV01000100.1:0-12364 GCF_007095585.1 Microcystis sp. M_OC_Ca_00000000_C217Col | reverse complement strand
TTATAGATGATTTCCTGACCTAAGATCACATTTTATTCTTTTTTCCACTTCAATCTAAGAATTGAGAAAAAAGCAAAACCCTCCATTATACCATAAAAAAATTATGCAAGAGGTCTATTATTTTCTACTCCATCCGCTTCAGAAGGATTATACTCTGTTAGAATTGGAACCAAACCATGGGCGGCATAGGCGGCAAAGATAGTGGATTTGCCTAAATCTCTTGGAAAATGGCTATAATCTAAAAAGCCCCCCCGTGAAGTTAACATCAATTCACTAACAATCTGATTAGACTGAAATCCCATAGGGATTATCTCTATTCCTTTGAATTGACCTTCTGTGGTACTCAAATCACAGGGATAACCAACATCATAAATGCGTTCAATGCCTAAAGCTTGACAGGCTTTTAGGAGATTTTTACTGAATTTTGTATAAACTAGGGGACGAGTGTACTTGGAACCGAAAACAATAAGGTATGGTGGGCGATCCTTGAGAGGAAGAATACATTGAGGTTCACCCATAGTAGAAAAATTTGGTAAGCAAATAACTTCGGTTTTTCCAGTTAATCGTGAAACTATATTTTTAATTCTGGAAGTAGTAGTCACGGTTAAATCAGCTAATCTGAAGATTTGATAAGAAGTTAGTAAAAATCTGAAAGCGGGGAAAATTATCCCTTTTCTTGTGTAAGTTGCGTTGAACTCATGGACTAGGATAATTAATTTAAAGTCTCTAGTTTTTGTGAGATTTTGTAATACTCTCAAGAGCCAATCGGGAACATCGTAGTATCTAAAGTTATAATGTAAGAGAACCCCCAAACAATCTGGAGTTATCAATGAAGACAAAACACTGGAAGCATCTATATTCTTGAGAGATTGATAGTCGATCAAGCGGTTTACTATGCCAGTTTCAGAGCTAATTGCTTCAGCTAAAGTAACGTTGAAATCTTCATGACACCTTGGACCAATGTGTATAATTTGTTTTTGATTGACTGGTTCTGTTGTGTCAAACATGGATTCCTTCACTCAAGCAAAATTCTAGATGTTTTTGTAAACACGACACCAACACGGTAAGCGCATCTTAACAATCCTTGGCAAAATGAACTTTATGTGGGTTGCTTACCCAGAGGGCGATTCAAGCATATTTGAGGAGAATTTGCCCCCTCAATGTTTAGGCAACAACCGAGCAAATGGATCGAGTTCTTAACCATTTCAATTGATTGCTATCACTCGAAATGCCTACAAGCCAATCCTATCACAAAATTGCCCAATTGTCAATAGCGTTTGGGATGCGCTCACCCTGCTTCATGTTCCTTCAGCAGCTTTTCTGGAATTTTGCGGATTACGAAGTTGATGGGGGGTTGTTGATAACTCATGGGAAATAAAACCAGATTAGTAAAGTATCGCACGATAATTAGTCATGCTTTCCAGAGACTTTTGATTTTGGTCTTGATGCCATTGTATAACTCCTCGAAGAAAAGATTCCAGAAATAACCATACTGGGGAAATCTTTTGACTAATAAAGCATCGGAAGGAAAAAGGATTCTTAGGCTTTTCATAGAGTAGGGTTTGACTATATATCTTATTTGATTGGGTTCGGGCATCCAATGGCCGATATATATATCTTTTTGAAAAAACTTCGCTTGCAGAAATAATCCTAAAGCTCTATCAAATCCCCAGAGAGGCAACCAAGTTAAAATTTCTCCTATCCTCATGTTGCGGACAAAATCATCTAAGGCTTCTTTCACTAAGGCAGTCTTCCAAATATTATTATTGAAAGGTTCTAGATGACAGCCATGAATATCTTTTCTTTTGCCGTAGGGCCATAAAGCTAGTCTTAACTCGAAAGGATTATCTAGGGGAGCGATAGGAACTTCCACTAAATCTTGGTACTTATCTTGTCTTTTTCTAGAGATATTTAACTGATTGATAGCGGGTAGCTCCGGCCAAGGAGCTTTAATTCTTTCCTCATCGAGATAATCAATTTTCTCCTTATAGAGACGCAAGAGCCAACTTTGGGGAAAATTATCAAAGTAATCTTTCGCTAAGGCAACCACCTGGGGATGCAAGAAATCATCATCATCGAGAGCCAACACATATTGACCGGAAGCATTGAGAAGACCGACGGCCCTCTGGGCTGTTTCTCCCTGATAAAGACTATGAAAAATTTTCACTCTGGGATCTTCTAGGGAAGGGGTAACGGCCCCAGGAGGATAAACCAAAATAAATTCTACTTCCCCTTGAATGGTCAGAAGTTGTTGCAACCAATATTCGGAAAATTTGCCCAGAGTTGGAGTAACGATTGATAGAATTGGTGAGTTGGTCATGATTAGCTGACTATCCCTCTTTTCCTAGTCGATAAAGTACATATTTTTTGGGAACTTCCCTGAGATTGGTAATCACCAGATTCCACATATATCCATACTGAGGAAAACACTTGACTAGGAAAATTTCTGATAAAATACCATAGCGATTTAGTCTTCTATATTCGGGGGGATTGTTCTCCATGCGTAACTGTTCTGGAGATGGCATGAGATGACCGATGATTTTTCCTTGGCCCTGCTCGAAAAACTTAGCTTGAAGAAATAAACCCAAAAGACGATCTAAACACCAAAAGGGAATATACTTAAACGGACCCATTAATGGTAACAAACTAACGATATCTTTGCAGGTTGCCTGTACCATTTGAGTGAGCCAGACTTTTTTATAAAAATTTTCAGTATGAGGGCCGTGGTGATCTTTTCTTTCGCGCACAAAGCACATCAAATCTAACTTTCTTTTGTCAAAAGGAACGATGGGAATTTCCTTTAAGTAGCCACTTCGATCTGAGCCATCCTGATTTTTGGAGCTTTTATCCCACACCAGTAGTTCTTCTATCTGGGGCAGCGGTTGCCAGGGAGCAGTCAGTTCTTTTGTTTCTCCATACTGAAATCGCTTAGTACAGAGTCTCATCACCCAGCTATCTGGAAATCGCTGGAAATACTGTAGAACCATGGTCAAGATATCGGGGTGAAGAAACTCATCACAATTAATGGTTAGTGTGTAAGGTGCTGTCGCATTCATCAATCCACTAATTCTTTGAATAATTTCTCCCCGCAAGGGACTGACTATTTGCTGTACCCTGGGGTCGGACGTGGGATACTTAGGCGCTCCTGGTGGATGAACCAAGATAAATTCTACTTCTCCCTTGACCTCGGTCAGCGCATTAAACCAGTGGTCAGCAAATCCTTCTCTAGTCGGAATAACAATTGATAGGCTTGGTGTTGACACCTTGTCCATGATAAAAAAATTTTTCCTCTATTTTCTGATGCCATTGTATCATAGTTCTCCAGCAACAAGGAAAATTTCTGGAAGATCAGAAGGCTGAGAGGTCAAGAGTGGGAATTCAAGAGAAATAAAATCTATATTCAACTTGTTTACCATCCTAAAATCTGATTTCTAGTTTTTTTTATTCTTGAAAAATTAATCATGCCCAAAATCCGAAGCATTGGTAGTCTGATAAGCTTATATAGCAAGCATAAAGGCAAATATTAACTAATATAAAATTGTGCCAAATTTCCCCCACTAAATCAGCATTTCCATGACTACCCTTTTTCCATTCCTCTTTTTCTACTTGACTCAATTGGCTGTAGAAGGGCAATTAATAGACAAATATTATCCTCCAACCACTCACTCTAGCCTTCCTTTCCTAGCGGTGGGCTTATATACTTGCCATGTAAACGTTTTATCTAGGATTTGCTGAAGTTGATGAGCAGGTATTAGTGTCTGTGCTTCACCTTGACGAGAAAGGCTGTAAATAGCAGTTTCCTACTGTCTTTTCACTGATTACTGCTCACTGATTACTGCTCCCTGAAAAAGGCTGACGGCTATAAAACGGGGACAGGCAATTGACGCTCCCGTCGCGCTCATGGGAGGGATTCTTGATTCACCGAGTCCACTTAGACTAAGTACCTTGCGATTCTCAACCCAGAGGTGGTTCTCTCCTCAAGCGTTAACTTTGGGTGCGCCCCACCCTAGTTGTATTTCTACAAAATTTGCTTTAATTGAAGTGTTAGCTTCAAATACTGCTTTGTCTAGTTCCTGCAAAGATTTTACCTACCTACAGGTAGAAACTAGAACATTAGGTAGAACCCCATATCTTTGATTGTCAAGGTGCAGATAGCATAGTGATTAGACTACATGGATTTTTCAAGCGGTTGTTTACCCTAGCCGCTATACTTATATGGTAGCTATTTTTCGTGAGTCCTTCAAGACCTTTAAATGAAAAAAGACTGCCAAGGCTAACGACCCCAAAAGAAGAGCAAGCGCACTTCGGAATACGCAACTAGAATGCCATTAACAATGTCAGAAGTCATTCGAGATTTCGCTCTTGAGACTAGACACTTATTTTTAGCTGTGGTTCGCTGTTCTATACTGGCCTTTGTTTCATCCCATCGGTAAAACCGAGGGTCTTCACCCGACATTGCAAATAAACCTTTTCTACCCCGGGAGAAAAACCTAGCCATTGACGAGATAAACGAGCAAAAGTGTCAGGATCACCGCTAACTGCGAAGTTGGTAGGTAGGGGTGTTTCGGGATTTTTTAGACCTAATAATTCTAGTTCTTTTTCCGCCGCTCGGACAACGGCAGCGGCGGGATCTACCAATCGCACGGAACTAGGTAAAAGACGACGCAAAACCGGGGAAAGATGGCGATAATGGGTACAACCATAGACCAGAGTATCAATATTTTCTGCCAGTAAAGGCTGAAGATATTCCCTAGCCACTTGTGTGGTGTAGGGGTCAAAAATGCGGTTAGCCTCGATCAAAGGGACAAATTCAGGACAGGGAATTTGCCAAACTTGGGCAGTAGGATCGATTTCTTGAATGGCTTGTTTATAGGCATTACTTTTAGCCGTAGCTGGGGTAGAAATAACCCCAATGCGCTTTCCTTGTTTAACGGCAGTTTTGGCACCGGGTAATATTACCCCCAAAATTGGTAAATCTTTAAATTCGGCCTGTACTTCTTCTAAAGCCAAGGCGGAACTGGTATTACAAGCCATAATCACCATTTTCACCCGGCGCTCGCTCATCCAAGTGAGAATTTCCCGGACAAATTCGATAATTTCCCCTTTAGAACGAGTTCCGTAGGGAAGTCTAGCGGTATCAGCGAAATAGAGAATTGATTCTTGGGGCAGTTGTCGATACAACTCCCTTAAAACTGTCAGTCCACCCACACCACTATCAAACACACCAATCGGACTAAGTTGTGATTCTCTCATAGATAATATCGAGGAAAACGCTGATCTAAAATAGCTTTATTTGATGATATTAAAACACGGATTTTTTGATTAGTAAACTAATGCTCCAATCATTTAATCATTAACGGAGATTTCGTTGAATATATTCAATAATCCCCCCTGCGATCGCCGCCGCCATTTGTCGTTGAAAGTTGGCATTGGCTAATTTAGCAGCATCCTCAGCGCCGGTGACGAAACCCACTTCCACGAGGGTAGAGGGCATTTTCGAGGTTCTCAGCACATAGAAACGGGCCCGACGCACCCCCCGATCGCGCATATCGATACTACGGACAATATTGCGATGGATAGTATCCGACAACCTGCGATCGCCGAAGTAATACACCTCTAGGCCATTGACATCCGGTCGTGCTTTACCCATAGAGTTAGCGTGGATACTGACAAATAGATCGGCATCGATCCGGTTAGCCAGATCCGTGCGACCTTGCAGGGTGACAAAAAAATCACTATCTCTGGTGAGACGCACATCGATGCCCTGTTGTTGCAGAATGCGGGTAACTTCTAGGGAAATGGGCAGAATCACGTTTTTTTCCTGAAGGCCACCAATTCCGATCGCCCCCGGATCCTTACCACCATGGCCCGGATCGATCACCACTAGAAAGCGGCTATTGCGTTGTTGGGGGGGATTAGGAGTGGGGTTAGAGGGGCGCGGCGGTGGGTTAAATTGCCCCGTATTGGGGGGTAAAGGAACAGGGATAGTAGTGGAGTCAGGAACCTGAGAAAGGGGGCTAGAATTGCGGGAGGAAAGCAATTCTAGGGCTAGGGTTTGACTGTCCGATTGAGTTAATTGTCCCAGTTGAAAACCCACGGCCGTCTGTACCAAAATCAGCACCTTATTGGCGCTTTCCTGACGTACCCGCAATTGATAGATAGGACTATAGCGGCCGAAGCGCGGACCGCGAAAAGACTCGGCTAACTTAGCATTTTCGATGCGTAGTTCATAGACACCATCCCGGTTAACACTGCCGTTAGCTTTCAGGGGTAAATCCGCGCGAATTAAGAGGCGATCGTTATTGCCCGTCAGATCGATCGAGGAGATCGTGGCCAAACGATTGCTAGAAGGGGGATTATTGGCAGTTTTCGGGGGGGGATTGTTGGGACGAGGATTGGGATTGGTGGCGCTAGTGGGGGGAGGTGAGGAGATATTATCCACGGCACCCAGACCACCCCTAGGCAGTAAAACCAAGCCACCAAAACGACTATAGAGAGCTTGCCAATCGGGACTATCTCTATTAACACTCAGGGAAATCTTAGCTCGTTGATTGGCGGTCTGACTGAATTGAATATCGCCGACCCCATAGCGATTGACGGGGATAGTTTGACCAGTGAGACTGCTGGGTAAAGTGGCACCGGGTAATTCAAATTCGATTTTTTTGCCGTCCCGGCTGCGTTGACTGCGGATCGATCGCTCATCACCATTCTGCTCTAAACGGACAAAAAGACCATTGCGAGTGACCTGAAAATCATCGTTGTTGTCCGTCCGGCTAACTGGAGGTGGGGGAGTGGGACGGGTGGAACCGCGATCGGGGGGAGGTGTGGGGTCAGGGGTAACGGGTGGTTGCGTTTCCTCCCTAATCGGTTGGGGAGCTGGCAATTCCACTGTCCATTGGGTGGGCGAAATTCCGCGAATTTTTACCTGTTGAGGATCGACGGTGTAGCCGGGGGCCAATTCAATCACTAAACGGGTAGTTTCCGCATCAAATTGACCAATACGGACACTTCTGACGATATTGCTAATGGGCCGGTTAATATTGGGTTGCCCTAACTTGATCCCGGGCAGATCGATCACGATCCTGGTGGGGTTAGTGATCATTTGCGCTCGCGGTTGCACTCGATTGTCGGTAGTGAACACCAGACGATTCTCATTGGTGTCGAATCGCCAAAAGACGAGCTTGCCAGCCCAAGCAGGGGCTGCCACCAGCAACCAAGTTAATGCGCTTAGGAATAACCAATGAAATCTCACGATCGATGCTCCCGTTGCTCAGTTATCAATTACCTTTTTTCGGTAAAAATGGACTATTTTGTCGATTTTTGGCCATCCATAGCTCCGTTAATGCTCTGAGAATGACTATCAATAAAAACAAGCTTATGGGACGTTGGCATGGTCTGCTATGTTTCTGATCAGTTATCAGTCATCAGTCATCAGTTATCAGTTATCAGTTATCAGTTATCAGTTATCAGTCATCAGTCATCAGTTATCAATGAAAAGACAGTGCTGTTAGTGCCACTTAACACTGCTACTGGTAACTTATACACTGCCACTGGTAACTGCTCACTGCTCACTGCTCACTGATTGAGGGCTGCCGGTGGGTTCTTTAAATACTAACCTTAACAGGGGCGGAGCGATAAAGGTAGTCAAGATCACCATCATAATAATCGCCGCATCGGTAGCGGGGGATAAAGCACCACTAGCAGCACCGACTCCGGCAAAGACTAAACCCACTTCACCCCGGGGAATCATGCCAACTCCGATCGCCAAGCGATTGAGTTTTTCCTTGCTGAAAACGGCCAACCCCGTCACCACTTTACCAAAAATAGCGACGACAATTAGGAAAGCAGCCAAGACTAATCCTTCTCGATTGCTGGGAATAGCGGGATTAAGGACACTTAAATCGGTTTTTGCCCCCACACAGACGAAAAATATCGGTACAAATAAATCGGCGATCGGGAACACTTGTTCTGCCAATTCCGATCGCTTTTCCGTTTCCGCTAGAACCAGGCCTGCGGCAAAGGAACCGAGAATCGCTTCTAATTGGATAACTTGGGCAATATAAGCAAGAATAAAGGCGAAAATCAGGGAAACTAAGAGCAATTGTCCCCTAGTTTTCATGCTATTAACTAATTGAACGTAAAAGGGGCTTAAAAAACGACCGATCAGGATCGCCCCGATTACAAAAGCGCTAGAACTAATAACTAAATAAATTACTTTGCTAATTTGCACTTCTCCAGTCTTCACCAAAGAAGCAACGACAGCGAGGACGATAATACCGAGAATATCATCGAGAACCGCTGCCCCGATGATAATTTGACCTTCTTTCGCCGATAACTGCCCTATTTCTGCTAAAACCTTGGCGGTAATGCCGATACTGGTAGCGGTTAAAGCCGCCCCGGCAAAAATAGCGGGAATGGTGGCCAGATGAAAGATATAGATTAAACCCAAAGTACCCACCAAAAAGGGAACCGCAACCCCTACCACTGCGACAGCAGCTGCCTGTGGACCGACGCGAATTAATTCCTGTAAGTCTGACTCTAAACCAATCTCGAAGAGCAGGATAATTACCCCCAATTCCGAGAGGACGGAAATCACCTCACTGGCAGCACTAAAAACGGCAGGAGATTCCTCCGGGGTGAGGGGAGAAGTGGATTCTAGGAAATGAATGAGGAGAGAATCCTCGAATACCGCCCCACCTTCTGGAAAAACCAGTAATTTTAGGGCAGAAACCCCGATAATCACGCCACCGACTAATTCTCCTAACACGGGGGGCAAGTTGAATCGGACGCACATTTCCCCCCCCAGTTTACAGGCGAAATAAATAACGGTCAAACTCAGCAGCACGCAGGCTAAAACTAAGGCACTATCAGCAGTTTCGGCTGTAGCTGCCGAGGCTAACAGGGAAATGTTAAAACTCCAAGCGGAAGAAAGGAAAGGCTGTAGTATCATCGCTCGCTCAAAATTACTCTCAATACTCTAACAAGCTTGCGGCTTATTCAGTTATTCCCGATCAAAGTTCGCCCCTTGTCCCCCAGCAAGGTAGGGCTGGAGGAGATTCAGCTAATCTAAGGATAGGCGGTTAAAATGCGTCTTAGTTTATTAGCATCAAAATCTCTGTTTGGCAATCTAACTACCCACCGGTGCGTGAGTCTGGGTGGGTACTCATGGGGGTTCGTTGAGTTAGCGCATTACTTTAATAATAATAAACGCTGGGGAGATAAAGTAACAGTCCAAGGCAAAGCTTGCTCCTTAATTTCTAACCATTTATCCTTATATAACTCTGCTTGGATATGAAAATCGCGGTCGTGGTTGGAGGGTTGATTAAGTTTCAGATAGAGAGTCACCCGATGGGGTCCTTCAATGGCATTAGCTAACCAACAGAGAAAAGTATTAATATCGCCTAAATCTCGACCAAAAATAATTTGATGAGCGCGAATTCCCGTATAGGCTAAATAGTCGGGAATCCCGGGGACGGTGTGTAATTTAACATCCCAATCAATCGCCTCCAATTGTTGATTATTAATGATTATAGCACGAGAAAAATTCTTACAACCGGTAATCTTGGCCAAACTAACGCTATCTGGTCGCTCAAAAATTTTCTGTTTAGAATTATTAGCAATTGCCCGCCCTTTTTCCATAACTAATAAATTCTCGCATATTCGATAGGCTTCATCCATATTGTGGGTAACAAAAATTGTCACGCCATCGTAATTACTTAAAGTTTTGATCATCTGACGTTCTAATTGAGCGCGTAGATGGGTATCAAGGGCAGAAAAAGGCTCATCTAATAATAAAGCTTCTGGACGACTAGCTAAAGCGCGAGCGATGGCGACCCGTTGTTGTTGTCCCCCCGATAATTGATGAGGATAACGGTTTTCCATGCCAAGTAACTGCACTAATTCCAATTGGTTGGCAATCTGCTGTTTAATAACTTTTTTAGATAAGTTTTTCGAGAGACCAAAAGCGATATTTTCTGCCACGGTGAGATGGGGAAAAAGGGCATAATTCTGCACCACAAAACCGATACGACGCTGACGACTGGGGAGATTAATTCCCTTTTCGGAATCGAAGAGAATGCGCCCATTTAAGACAATACGACCCCTTGAGGGCGTTTCCACACCAGCCAGCGATCGCAAAATCAGGCTTTTTCCCGATCCCGAAGCCCCTAATAGTCCTAGGGGCTGATTTTGGCAGTTAAAAGTTACCGAGAGGTTAAAACCGGGTAAATATTTCTCTATATCGACAAATAAGCCTATTTTATCCCTATAATGCTTATTTTCAGCTGCTAAAAGGGCAAAATCGCGACCCTCCCAGGGTGGCAGCCAGTCCTCCATCTCGTTAGGTTTGCTTTCTCCTGGTCGTCCTAATTGCTGTTTGCGTTGACTTTGCCAGAGATTAACGGCGATAATCCCCGATAGGGAGATTAACATGATAATAAACACCCATATCCAAGCCTCAGTCATCGCTCCTGCTTCCACAGCGAAGAAAATCGCCATCGGGATAGTTTGAGTTTGCCCCGGAATATTACCCGCTAACATCAAAGTGGCCCCAAATTCCCCCAAAGCGCGGGCAAAAGCTAGGGTTAATCCCGCTAATACTCCGGGGAAGGAGAGGGGCAAAAGTAGGCGCCAGAATATTTTCCCTTCCGATGCCCCTAGGGTGCGGGCAACCTGTAGGATGTTGGCATCCACCTGTTCAAAAGCCCCTAGGGTGGTTTTGTACATCAGGGGAAAAGCCACCACCGTCGCGGTGATAATGGCGGCATACCAAGTAAAAACGACGCGAAAGTTAAATAAGTCTAATAACTGTCCTAATGGTCCGTTTTTGCCGAATAGGAGCAGTAAAATGAAGCCTAGCACCGTCGGGGGCAAGATTAAGGGTGCGACGAAAACTCCCTCGATTAGGGATTTCCACCGTCCGCGATAGCCTAACATCCAATAAGCGGCGGCAATACCGAGAAAAAAGATGATTATCAGGGCAATGGTGGCGGTTTTCAGGGATATCCATAGGGGGGAAAAGTCTGGCATTTTTCAGGGGTCAGGGGTTGGGTTTTGGGGTTTTGGGGTCTTGGGGTCTTGGAGTGTTGGGGTGTTGGAGTGTTGGGGTGTTGGGGTTTTAGTTGAAATTCCCCACTTCCCCACTTCTCCACTTCCCCACTTCTCCACTTCCCCACTTCCCCACTTCTCCACTTCCCCACTTCTCCACTTCCCCTAAATTATCTGGCTATTCCGAAGCCGAATTTTTCAAAAATGTTTTTAGCGGCTGTGCTGGTGAGATATTGGGCGAAAGTCTTGGCAGCTTGCGGGTTTTTACTGGCTTTGATCACAGCTATCGGGTAAATAATCGGAGAATGGAGATTATTGGCAGCCGTAGCCACTACTTTTACTTGGTCGGAAATTTTGGCATCGGTGATGTAAACAATGCCAGCATCGGCGTTACCAGTTTCTACGGCGGCGAGAACATTACGGACAGAGTTGGCCAAGACCAGTTTTGGTTTTATTTGCTCTAAAATGCCGATATTTTTCAAAACTTCTTCGCTGTACTGACCGACGGGAACGCTGCGCGGTTCACCCACGGCAATTCTTTGGACATTACTGTTAGTCAGAGAACGAAAATCACTGATTTTTAGGGTGGAATTCTTGGGAACGATTAAAACTAGGCGATTAGTGAGCAGCTTTCTTCTGGTACTTGTATCGATTAAACCAGCTTTTGCTAAAGCGTCCATTTGCTTAGTGGCAGCCGAGAGGAAAACATCGGCCGGCGCACCTTGTTCGATTTGCCGTTGCAAAGCCCCCGACGCACCGAAGTTATAGTTAACTTTAATGTTGCCATGGGCTTTTTCAAACCCCGGCTTGATTTCTTCTAGGGCCTCTTTGAGACTAGCGGCGGCAGAAACTAGAATTGTCTGGGTTTGCGCGGTGGTGATAGTAGAGGAAAAAAGGTTTATACCCAGAGATAATAAGCAACTAAGGGCAATTGAGCCGATAAAAGCCAGAAAATATCGTCTTTTCATCAAGATTGACAGTAAGCGATCGATATTTATATTTCTATCACAACCAATCCACCGCCCAAAATCTGTATCTAGGGTTTGCGGCAAAAAGTTTTTCGTGGGGTGTGGGGTGTGGGGTGTGGGGATAAGTAGCTGGTTATAATTAAATTGAAGATGGCTCCCGCCTTAATCCCCCCTTAATTTACCCTTAATAAGGGGGGTGTCTGACAATTTTTAACATCTACCCACTTAACATAAATTGACATCCTCGCCGCCCTAAAAGTGCGGCGATTCCTAAACCTCACGATTTAAGTTTCTGCTTCCACCACCGTCGCATACCACAGTTAAAAAACCATGTACTGTCTTACACAGAG
>NZ_SFBV01000010.1:0-10560 GCF_007095585.1 Microcystis sp. M_OC_Ca_00000000_C217Col | reverse complement strand
ATCGTCAAAACGATTGCCGGCTCTGAATTACAGGCTAATTTGTTTGCCCAGCAGATGCACAATTAGCCCTAAAAATCTGATAGCTCTGATACCAAATTATTGAGATAAACTCTCATTAAGCTGGCGATCGCTGACTAGAGTGTGACACTTCATAATTCTTAGTAATCGCTAAAAGTCTTACTATACCTGAACTTCCCCCATACATATATACCATAATAGCTGAAAACCCTTATCCATCAATGGATGCACCCCCTTAACTTTTCTTAATGTACCCATGTAATTTGTAACATTTCTTAATGGACAAGAATTCTCTCCATTTGCTAAAATAGTGGTCATGTATATAGAAAAAGTTCCGGCTCTTCGTTACTTGTTATGGTTCGACTTAATTGATTAGTTCGCTCTAGATCAAAAATAATTGACAAAAATCGCCAAATGCCTTTCTATATAAGGGTTCCATCCCTTATAACCCCCGTCCATTGCATAACAAAAACCGAAGAACCAAAGTTCCTAACCGTAATTCTCCCCCCGCTGTTCTTCTTCGAGAATCCTACCGAGAAGGAGATCAAGTCAAAAAAAGAACCCTGGCCAATCTCTCAAAATTACCCGATGATATTATCGACAATCTGAAACTGGCTCTTAAAGGGGCAACACTGTCCATGAATGAAGGCATTCCCAATCATTTTGAAGTGATTAGAAGTCTTCCTCATGGTCATGTGATGGCTATTTTAGAGACGATTAAAAAATTAGGTTTAGATAAAATAATCAGTGAAAAATCCTCACGAATCAGAAACGTAGTGGTGGCAATGATTGTGGCAAGAATCATCAATCCTAAATCGAAATTAGCCACAGCGAGAGGGTTTAATAGCGAAACTTGCAGTCAGAGTTTAGGACAATTGTTAGACTTAGAGAAAGCCGATGAAGACGAATTATATAACGCCTTAGATTGGTTATTAGAAAAACAAGAGAAAATTGAGAAGCACCTAGCACTTAAACACTTGGAATCAGGAACATTAGTCTTGTATGATGTCACTTCTACTTACCTAGAAGGAGATGGTTGTGAACTGGGAAAATATGGTGATAATCGAGATAAAAAGAAAGGGAAAACTCAGATAGTTTTTGGTCTGCTCTGTTCAGCTAAGGGTTGTCCGATAGCGGTAGAAGTATTTGAAGGAAACACCTCAGACGGTGCTACTTTAAGCGGACAAATTGAGAAAGTCAGAAAGGGTTGGGGGATTGAGAATGTGGTCTGGGTAAGCGATAGAGGAATTTTCACCAACTCGAAAATCAAGGAATTAGTAAAACCCATAGAAGGATTAGACTATATTACTGGTTTAACTAAGCCTCAAATTCGGAAACTGGCTGAGGTAGAAGTGATTCAATTAGGATTATTTGAGCAGGTAAACTTGGTGGAATTTGAGAGTGAAGATTATCCCGATGAAAGATTAATTGCTTGTCGTAATCCCTTCATTGCCCAGAAAAATCAACTACAAAGAGAGGCATTATTAGAAGCGGTAGAGAAGGAACTAGATTTGATTGTTCAGGCGACTCAAAGGGAGAAAAGAGCTTTAAAGGGTCAAGATAAGATAGCTTTGAGAGTGGGCAAGATTCTTAATCAGTTTAAAGTCAATAAATACTATAACCTAGAGATAACAGAGGAAGGCTTTTCTTATCAGCGTAAGCTGGAATTAATCGCTCAAGAAACGGCCTTGGATGGTGTGTATGTGTTAAGAACTTCTCTGGAGTCAACCTTGATGGATGCAGCGACGACGGTTAAAGCTTATAAAAGTTTATCTCAAGTGGAGGAGGCATTTCGCTGTTATAAGTCAATTGATTTAAAGGTACGTCCTATCTATCATTATAAGGGTGATAGAGTTAAAGCCCATATCTTTTTATGTATGTTGGCTTATTATGTGGGAGAGAAAAAAACGGAATCAAGAGAATTTTCCTGTGCATAGCTTTCGGACTTTGTTGGAAGACCTGGGGACAATTTGCTTGAATACAGTGGAATGTACGATTAGGGAGGGAAGTTATCGTTTTTCTAAGATAACTCGACCGACCCAACTGCAACAAAAAGCGTTAGATTTATTGGGAGTTTCCCTGATTTGTACCCAGTAACGGGGCAGCGGAAATTTTCTTAATCCCTTCTACAGCACAGGTTATGGCTTTTTGTCAACGGGGAAGTCCAGTAATATAAATATCGTGTGAGGAGTATAAGTTCAGTATAAGAAGAACCTTTGGGGTCGAAACACGGCAAGACTCCCAGAGGTTCTTCTTTTTCACTCCCTTATTGGCTCAAAGTCAGCCATAAAATCAGGTTTTCCCCGATCGCTAGTTTTTTCTCAAGTTATCCCTTCTAGGTCTGTTTTTGCTTGCCAAGAGCAACAGGTCAAAATTTTTGCCGAAGAAACTGCACAAGAGCAGTGTAATTGCTCGTAAAATTGGGAATTAAGTACAGGGGCAATCCTATGGCAGATAAAAATAACGGTAACGGTGGCTTATTCGTCGTCGGGGTTTTAGTGGGCAGTGCGATCGGGGCAGTGGCGGGTTTATTAGTAGCGCCGAGATCTGGAAAAGAAACCCGTCGAATTCTGCAAAAATCCGCCCGGGCTTTGCCTGAATTAGCCGAAGATCTGACCACGACGATGCAATTACAGGCCGATCGCCTATCGGAATCGGCCCGGCGTAATTGGGATGATACTTTAATGAGATTAAAAGAGGCGGTGACAGCCGGAATCGAAGCTAGTCAAAGTCTAGCCACGGACAATCCTTTCCCCGACTCAGAAGACTCCCCCCAAGGCGATAATCATCACTCGAATGACCATTAAATGACCGAACCTATTTTCTGGCTAGGATGTTCTTTACTGCTAGTCGCCGTTAGTTTAACGGCGGTTTTCATCGCTGCTTTACCTGCCCTGCAAGAGTTAGCCCGGGCAGCCCGCAGTGCCGAAAAATTATTCGATACCCTCCATCGGGAATTTCCCCCGACTCTAGAAGCAATTCGCCTAACAGGGGCGGAAATCAGCGAATTAACCGAAAATATCGATGAAGGGGTCAAAAGTACCCGCCAAGTTGTCCAAGGAGTCGATCGCAGTCTCGGTAGTGCTAAAGCTGGTCTCAGCAAGCTCGATCGTGGCAGCCGTCGCCTCTTGATCGGTTTGAAAGTCGCTTGGAATACTTGGAAACGCAGTTAAGCAGATGGGGAAGTGGGGTGTGGGGTGTGGGGTGTGGGGTGTGGGGAGTTTTCTCAGTGAACTGATAACTGATAACTGATAACTGATAACTGATAACTGATAACTGATAACTGATAACTGATAACTGATAACTGACTCCACCAACAAACTTTTTGCCGCAAACCCTACTTAGGCAGAGGAGAATATAAGTTATTATGGGTGATTTTCCGGCTTTAACGGCGTTAATTCTGGCTGGTGGTCAAAGTTCCCGTATGGGACGAGATAAAGCATTGTTATCTTTTCAGGGTCTCTCTTTTCTAGAGAATATCTGTGTAATTGCCCAAGATTGTGCGGTGCAAGTGTCTGTGATTACGCCTTGGCCAGAACGTTATGAACTGATCATTCCCCAATACTGCCGGATAATTAAGGAACCGCTTCCCACTAGGGGGCCTTTATTGGCCTTTGCCTTGGCATTAACTTTTGTATCAACCGATTGGGTTTTATTACTCCCTTGCGATTTACCTTTACTAACGCCTCCAATTATTCAAGAATGGTCAAGATTATTAGCCACTGTACCAGAAAATGCCATGGCTTTGGTTCCTCGGTGCGGCAATCGTTGGGAGCCTCTCTGTGCTTTTTATCATCGTCGTTGTTTAGCATCTTTGCAGACTTATATTCAGCAAGGGGGAACTTCTTTTCAAAAATGGTTAAATGTCGCTGTGGTGGAGGAATTGATTATCGATAATTCCGAGATTTTATTTAACTGTAATACTCCAGAAGATTTAGAGATAATAATAAACTCCCCAGATATTAACCGTAAGAAAACCTAGCACAAAAGGGAGTAAAAGTAAAGAGATCGGCGAAGAAATATTGGATAAATGGCGATAACCATAGTAGAGCATTCCGGTTAGATAACCGCCCGTTACACCTATAATTGCGCCAATAATATCGCCATTTATGGATAAATAGGAAGTGAGCAAAATGACGAGGGAAAAGGGCAAAACTATTAGGCCAGCTAAAAATATATCGCCAGTAAAACTACCATATTTATTACTTAATTTTCTGCCAAACCAACTAGATAAAGTCAGAATAATAAAAGGAAATACTGCCCAGCCTAATAACAGCAAAAACTCAGATTTAACTGTCCAGTTTTGCCAAGTAAAAGCGATAAAAAAACTGCTGATTATTGCTGCTAATGCACCCGTAGCCAAAGCCTGATTACGGTTAAGCTTTAAAAAAGACTGTGCTAGACCGGTCTTAGGTTTGAGCAAAGATGAGCCAGAGATTTTCAGCAAATTAAAAACAATAAAAAGAGTTTTTGACCACTTGATTGATTGCTGTTGTCGATAACTTTTATGAGCATCTCTTAACTTATTGGCAATGGCATGATAGCGGCGAAAATTTCCCTGTTGCTTAAATTTCTTGGCTGCTATTTGAAAATCTTTTCGTGCTGCTGGCAGTTCCGAGAGTTCCTCTAGAGCTAATCCTCTGTGATAATAGAATTGGGGGTTATTGGGGTCAATGGCGATTGCTTTGCCATAAGCTTCTAGGGAGGATTGGGTGTAACCGAGTCGTTGACGGGATAAACCGAGGTAATAGTAAGCTTGGGAACAATCGGGTTTTAACTGCAAAACTTGCCGACAATCGCTTAAAACTTGCCGATCCTGCTGATTATGGTAGTAAACTTCCGCCCGTTGCAGATAGGCCTGCCAAAATTGCGGATTAATTGTGATCGCTTGCTGGTAAAATGCGATCGCTAGTTGATAATTTTTCTCTTGAGCGTAGTGCCATCCCTGTTGATAAAAATCCTCGGCACTGCGGTTAAAAGTGGGTATTTCCGGGGATAAACTGCGATCATACTCTTTTCTTTTGTCTTTATCGCTCAAAACCCGATAAGCTTGTTCAATTTCCCGAAATTTTGCCACTGCTTCTGGATCATTGGGATTATAATCGGGGTGATATTGCCGGGCCAGACGACGAAAAGCGGCTTTTATCTGATTATTACTGGCATTACGGGGAATTTGCAGGATTTCATAGTAATTTTTCATACTCGAATGCGGGGGGAATTTTCAACTACTTAAAATTGTTGCCAATGGCTCGCCGAAACGACTATCATTGTCAATTAAATAGCTTTTATTGAGAGTTGATCGCTTATGTCTGCCTACACTGCTTCCTCCCTGAAAGCGGAACTCAACGCGCGGGGGTGGCGCTTAACTCCCCAGCGAGAGAAAATTCTGCACGTTTTCCAGAATTTACCGAAAGGCAATCATCTCAGTGCCGAAGAATTGCAGGAATTGCTGGACAAAAGGGGGGAAGGAATTAGTTTATCGACAATTTACCGCAGTGTTAAACTGATGTCGCGGATGGGAATTTTGCGGGAGTTGGAATTGGCCGAGGGTCATAAACACTACGAACTCAATCAACCCTATCCCCACCACCATCATCATTTGGTCTGTATTCAGTGTAATAAAACCATCGAATTTAACAATGATTCCATTCTCAAACACAGTCTCAAACAGTGTGAGAAAGAGGGTTTTCAGTTAATTGACTGTCAGTTAACCGTGATGGCCATCTGTCCAGAAGCTTTGCGGATGGGTTGGCCGTCGGGAATACCGAGTAATTGGGGTTGTACCCGTTCGCTGGTGGATACTCGTTTCCAAAACTGCGAGATTCCCGAATCAAAGGAACCGGAACCAGAAAACTAGACATCTAAGCGGACATTCCCAACTGAAAACCGAGAGCTTTTTTCTGCATTAATTGGAAAATATTATAAAATCCGTTGGCGCGGGAAGGGGTAAGACTGACTTTTAAACCGGTTTCTTCGATAAAATCCGGGGTGACTTGCAGGATTTCCGAGGGAGTCAGTCCATTTAACCCCTCGATTAACAAAGCAACTAAACCTTTGACTAATTGTGCGTCGGAATCCCCTTTGTACCAAACTTGGCCATTTTCGATGTCGGCAGTGATATAAACTTGGGATACACAGCCGTGGACTTTATTAGTGGGTATTTTGGCAGATTCTGGTATTGGTTCTAGTTTTTTAGCAAAAGCTAGTAATTGTTCGTATTTTTGCTTAGGATCGGTACGACGTTTGAGGCGTTCGACGATGCGATCGAGATTAGACGGGAGCATATTGCGAGTTAAAATAGGAAAAAATTAGCCAATAGCTTTTTTATATTAGCATTCTCGCGGAAGTTGAGCGCTGTGGTTATCGCTGCCAGGACTGCCTTGGTCAGAGGGTCTGGAGGCTATCTGCTAGAATTGGCATCAATCAAACGCCACGCTTGCAGGAGCTATGGATAAACGCCCTACCAAAAATATAAAATCTCCTTACAATCCTAGGCAATATCGGACTGCCGTTTCAATTTCTTGCATTTTTTCTTCGGATAGTTTCCCAACTGGTGCGGAGGGGAAGCGATTTTTATCAATTGAACGAATTTGAAAACCAAGAAAGACTGTTTCTAAAGGAAGCCCACTTTCATCAGTCGAAACGCGAACATTAGTCGGATAATCTTGGCGAATATTTTCTCCTTTCGTCCCCACCACTACCATCACCACTAAGGGTAACTGATTGATCACATCAATAGATAATAAGTAGTCATGCAAAATTAATTACCTGCCCGATCGAGCTAAAACCCTTACGGGGCAATGATCGTCATGTGTAAATAATTTTGCCTAGGTACTTACTAAAACTGGTCTAGTTCCTGCTTGCTCTTTTCCTTGAATCGGGTTAAGATTAACGAAATAAATTTCACCTCTTGCGATAGTCATTTTCTACAAACCGTCCATTTCAGAGACCATAAACTCCTGATTAATGGTAGCGATTTCTCCTAAAATATCCTGATCATCTGCCATTATTTGCAATTGCTCTTCATCAATTAATTGAGTTTCTATTGTCAATTTTACTTTAGTATTCGGCTTAAGATTAAAGGTTTCAGTAGGATAAAAAGCTTCTCCATTGAAAATAGCAGTAATTTTTTGATTCATCATTTCTGTACCAACATAAATCAAGCTTCTCTTACTTGATGATACCAAATAAGTACCTAGGCAAAATTATTTACACATGACGATCATTGCCCCGTAAGGGTTTTAGCTCGATCGGGCAGGTAATTAATTTTGCATGACTACTTAAAGTATCGAAAACCTCCGCTTCGAGAGAGGAAACCCTCGCCTCCTCTCCCTTGTAGGTATTACTTCCGCGCTTTGCGGACGGTACCCCCTAGCATTAATCCGCCCAAGGTGATAAAACCGAGAAGGCTAGAAGGTTCTGGAGTGGTCGCAGTCGGGGTGGGAACCGTCAGCACCGAAGAGATTCCGTACAAAGGGCGGAATGCTACCGGACCGTTAAACCCTGGACCAAAATCGCTCCCATAACGAATCCAAGTTACGTTCGTTCCATAGCTCGATCCGATAGTTACTGGTACCGACCCAAGTGGACCTAAATTAGGTTCCGACCAAGCAACTCCCGAAGATAAAGTCCCCGTCCACACATCACCGAATAAATAATGACCAGATTGCGACATCGAAATACCACCATCATGACAAATGATGCCAGCCGCCGGTATATGGGGACAGATATCGCCATCCCACAGGTCGGAGTTACCGAAGGCGATCAGTTTGCCATCTAGACCATAGATAGGGACACTCGTGTCAACTGTATTGGTTGAGGTATTGTCGATCGCATTCACACTAGCTGTCGAACCGATCACCTTCCAAGTAATACTAGCAGGGTCGATTCCTACATTCGTAAAAGCGTCATTTAATATTGTTGAGGTGTGCGCCTCATTGTCAACAAAGGTATTGTAGGTATTTATGTCAGTGCTTGTTGCTTGAATCGTGCCATCCGTAACAAATACCAAGCGATACTGATTACCAGGACTAAGACCAGAAGGAATCAGTTGAAAAGCTTCTGCAATGCCAGAGATGCCTAGAGTCGCAAGGGCAACTCCTGATAGGATGCCGATAATGGGTAGTTTCACGTAAAATTGTTGTAAGGATTATGTAAGTTTTGGAACAAAATCAAAAATTCATAAGGAAACCTTACCCCCCCCCGCACATTTGTCAAGTCTTTTAAATAATTCTTAATATTTCTTGCCGTTTTGCTCTCTGGCTCTTGTCCAGCTTTTCGACGGAATCGCTAAAATGATCAGGGGTATTTTAGAGGCAAGTCTATGAGTGAACCGGTAACTCTTGCGGATATTTACCAGCTATTCCGCACTTCCGCCGAGGAATATGATCGCCGGGCTGAGGAATATAATCGCCGGGCTGCCCAATCCAAGGCGGAATATGAT
The DNA here is from genome assembly GCF_007095585.1 of Microcystis sp. M_OC_Ca_00000000_C217Col. NCBI lineage: Bacteria > Bacillati > Cyanobacteriota > Cyanophyceae > Chroococcales > Microcystaceae > Microcystis > Microcystis sp. M_OC_Ca_00000000_C217Col. The sequence continues at coordinate 2,099 of NZ_SFBV01000010.1, read as the reverse complement.
CGCCTGGTTGCCGAATCCAAGGCGGAATATGATCGCCTGGTTGCCGAATCCAAGGCGGAATATGATCGCCATAGAGTCGAAATAGAGAGCCTCCTGGCCGAATCTAAACTAGAAAGCGATCGCTCCATGGCAGAACTGAAACGGACGGTTGAACGAACCAGCAAAGCGGTAGATAGTCTCACCACTCGCTGGGGTCGATTTGTGGAAGAATTGGTAGAACCGGCGGTTTTACGGCTTTTTCAGGAAAAAGGCATTGATATTAAGGAAGTTTATCCCCGTGCCAGAGTCAAGCGTCAAGGTATCGCCATGGAAATTGATATCCTAGGGGTGGATGATACCGATCTTGTGGTGGTGGAATGTAAATCTCGATTATCTCAAGATGATGTAGATGAATTTATTGAAAAATTGACTCGTTTTAAAATCGCTTTTCCCCATTATCAAAACTATCGAGCCTACGGTGCAGTGGCAGGAATTGAAATCAACGAGGGAATCGATCGCTATGCTTATAAAAAAGGTCTATTTGTGATTAAACCCTCCGGAGATACGGTGGCTATTATTAATGATGCCGACTTTCAACCGAATACTTGGTAATTTCCCTAGTCAAAACAATCGCTATGGTTAACCTTTCCTACAATAAAAATCGCCTTCTTCCCACTGCTGAAGAATTACCCTGTTCTGACGAAACACCCGTGGATAACCAGTTACAGAACGACATTCCCAATCTATTACTTAGTTTATTAGCATTTATTTGGATGGGGCGGGATGATTGGTATTTTGGTGTCGATATGGGAGTTTATTACAATCCCGACGAACCGGCGATCATACCCGATGGATTTTTAGCCATTGGAGTCAAACACGATACCGGCGAAAGGGGAAGATTAAGCTATGTTCTCTGGGAAGAAGCTTATATTATGCCGATATTGGCCCTGGAAGTGATTTCTGAGAAATATAATGGGGAATATGAGGGAAAGTTAGCGGATTATCAAACCCTAGGCATTCTCTATTACGCCATTTACAATCCCTTGAGCGGTAGAAGGGGAAGGTTTAAAAATAGAGAGAGATTAGAGGTTTATAAGCTTATAGCGGGGAAATACGAGCTTTTAGAGCCTGAAAATAATCGGGTATGGTTGCCAGAAATCGGGTTAGCCTTGGGATATGAGCAGGGAGAACATATCGCTTGGGTGCGAGAATGGCTTTATTGGTATGATCAATCGGGAAATCGCTATTTAACCGCAGAGGAAAGGGCAAGGGCAGCGGCGGCCATCGCCGCTCAAGAACGTTTGAATGCCCAACAAGAACGTTTGAATGCCCAACAAGAACGTTTGGCTAAACAGGCAGCCGAAGCGATCGCCGAGCAAGAACGTTTCGCCAAACAGCAAGCGGAACAAAAAGCCCAACGACTAGCGGAAAGACTAAGATCACTGGGTATCAACCCCGATGAAATGTAGGGGTGGGTTTCCTCGGCAATTTTAGGGGATTAATCGCGTAATAATTCCGGTTCGGTTAATTCGTCAGTCATTTCCATCAGGGCCCGTTGGACGGGTTTAATCATCGGGTCGTCGATATTTTCTACGGTATCGTAGCGGACGCGTTTGGCCCGTCTAGCGACTTGCACGACGATCGAGTAACGATTGCTGGCCGCATTCATCAGTTTATCGGTGAGATAAATCATCTCGGAGGAGTCGAATTTAAACCGTTTGGACATAGTTATATTTAGCCTTCTCTGGCGAATTTGGCACTTGTCACTGATAATAGGTTAGTGATCAGTTTTATTACTCAATCCACCTTACCACATTTTGTCCACCCTAAGGATAGGGTTATCCTTGATCTCGATCGGATTTTGTCAAGTACTTTTTACAAAACTTAAATCAATTTTATACAAGTTTAAAAATATACAAATAAAGAGTTGACATCCTCACCGCCAGGGCCGGACGGTGATGACCGGCAGATCAAACAAGCTTAATTGAATGATCTTCGGCTGGGTTGACGCTTCACAGGACGCTGCTTCTTTAACAGAAGTCTTATGCTGTCCGACCCGTCCGTTTTTTAAGGTCTCCGATTGCCCACCGGCGACCTTGATAATTAAAGTCAGTAAGAGA
>NZ_SFBV01000001.1:0-6723 GCF_007095585.1 Microcystis sp. M_OC_Ca_00000000_C217Col | reverse complement strand
TAAGAGCTTTTTGTAAGTTTTTCTTTTCTTCTAAGTCTAGGAAATCTTTGGCTGGCATAAGTAGGATTTTTCTCAAGTTACTATTTCTATTTTAGGTGGTTTAAGTGCGTTTTAGCTTAACACTTCTCGATAAATGGGATTAGCAATAGTTAATCCTCCGTAGGGGTGCATTTTACATAATCCTAAATCCATCACAAATTGAATATCATCATTGGGAATATTTCCTAATTCTAAACCTGCTAACATCGGTTCAATAATGGCTTTAATTCTTGGTTCTCTTAACCTTTCCGCTAAACTATCTAAATGAGTATCCTGACGAGCAATTAATATTTCCTTAGCTTGTAAAATGTGTTTTTTGGTAATAGCAATACTTCTATCTTTTACCATTTTTTCTACAATTTCTTTAGCTAAAGCATTGACTAACCAAGGTTGTCCTTGGGTTAAATCATAAGCTGTTTCTATTGCTTCTGGTGTAAAAATTTGTCCTGCTGCTGCTGTATGTTGTTGATATAATTCTCCCACTTCTGCAAGATTAAAATTTCGCATAGTCAGAGAAGCAACTTTTATATTAAAAGGACTAGATGTATTTAATCTATCACTACCTCCCGATGCTACTTTATAATCTCGCACATCTCGCAAACCAATTAATCCTACTGATGAGGGAAAATTTTCTGGACGATTGGGAAAACCATCTCTTAACTGTCGTAAAACTGATATTAATGTTTGGTCTTGTAAAGAGTCAATTTCATCTATAAATAATACTATGGGACGATTTATCGCTTTTGACCAATCTGATAAAAAAGCCTTGATTCTGCTTCCTGCTTCTTCCTGTTGCCATTCTTTTACAGGTGGTTGCAATTCTTTAGGTAAACGAATATTTATTGTATTATACCATGCCCCTAAAATTGCCAATTCTGCGGCACTAGGATCATGATTAAATGCACTTCCTACTTCCACTGATACCATGACTGCGGCATAATTTCCTCTATCGGTAAGTTGTTTTGCTAGGGATAACATAGCGGTGGTTTTCCCTGTTTGTCGTGGTGCGTGTAGGACAAAGTAACTATGCTGTTGAATTAGCTCCTCTAAATCTGGTAATCGCACTGTGGGAGAGAGCATATAGTGGATATCGTCTTTACAGGGACCGGCAATATTAAACCAGCGAGTCATAAGTAGTCATGCAAAATTAATTACCTGCCCGATCGAGCTAAAACCCTTACGGGGCAATGATCGTCATGTGTAAATAATTTTGCCTAGGTACTTAGAATTTTATTATTTAGTGGACATTTCAATTTTAGATGATTTTGGTGGGGTTTGTGATGGCAGGAAGGAAGAGGTGATGCTCGGTCATACTTTGTTATGCTTGATTATGATCAATTATTGTTATATAAGGGAATAATACGCTGATTTTACGTTTGCTCATAGGTAGTGATTTTATTGTCGTGTAATCAGATATGGGCTGTTCAGCAACAAATTGGCATTTAATATACAAGACTTTGATTCTTGATAGCTTACTGGTATAATACTGGAGCGCACTGGTATTGTTAACTTCCAGTACCATCGTTACCGAAACCCGATCGCACTGTGGTGACAGGAGATCAGTTGATGATCAAAATTGAAAATCTTAAGCTAATTGTCAAAAATTATGGCCGCTGAAATTATTTGTGTAGGAACGGAATTATTATTAGGGGATATAGTTAATACTAACGCCCAATATTTAGCCCTAGAATTGGCAAAATTAGGCATTCCCCATTATTATCAAACGGTGGTGGGAGATAATGTAGAAAGACTGAAAAAAGCGATCGCTATTGCCCGAGAACGTTCTTCAATTTTAATTTTTACCGGGGGACTCGGACCTACTCCCGACGATTTAACCACAGAAACAATCGCCGATTTTTTCCAAACGCCTCTCAGGGAAGATAAGGAGATTTTAGCAGAAATCGAGGCTAAATTTACGATTTTAGGGCGAGAAATGCCTCCTAGTAACAGTAAACAGGCTTTAATACCCATAGGAGCCGATTTTTTGCCAAATCCGACGGGAACCGCCCCTGGCCTGATCTGGCAACCACAGACTAACGTGACTATTCTCACTTTCCCCGGAGTACCCTCAGAAATGAAGAGAATGTGGGTAGAAACGGCGATTCCTTACCTAGAAAGTCAAGGATGGGGCAAAGAGAGGATTTATAGTCGTTCTCTCAAATTTCGCGGTATTGGTGAGTCAGCTTTAGCGGAAAAAGTTGCCCATTTATTCGCTCTGACTAATCCCACCGTTGCCCCCTATGCTGGTTTAGGCGAAGTGCGTTTGCGAATTGCGACGAAAGCCCCTTCTTTACAGGCTGCTTTGCAGGTAATTGAACCGGTAGCGACGGAAATTAAGGAAATCGCCGGATTAGATTATTTTGGGGCTGATGATGATACTTTACCCGCGGTGGTGGGGGAACTTTTGCGGCGGCAAAAACAAACTTTGAGTGTGGCAGAATCCTGTACTGGAGGGGGATTAGGGGAAATTATCACCCAAATCGCCGGCAGTTCCGATTATTTTTGGGGTGGGGTTATTTCCTACGATAATCGGGTAAAAGTTGCCCTCTTAGACGTAAATGAGCAGGATTTAAATAATGTCGGGGCTGTCAGTGCCATTGTTGCCCAACAGATGGCCCTAGGCGTGCAAAAACGCCTCACTACCGATTGGGGGATCAGTATCACGGGTATTGCCGGACCGGGAGGAGGCAGTGAGACGAAACCTGTGGGCCTAGTTTATATCGGTTTAGCCAGTCCTGAAGGAAAAGTGACTGTATCTGAGCATCGTTTCGGAGAAAATCGAGATCGCTTGACCATTCGCCAGATTAGTGCCTATACCGCCCTTGATCGCCTACGCCGGAATTTATTAATAATGTCTTAAAAAAGAATTGCCAAGAATATATACTCAGACTAAAAAGTTATGTTAAGCTTAATATAAATACAAGATATAGATTCCCCCGCTCGTCAGATTGAACAGCTAAACGATGAAAATCAGTTAAAATTCTCTAGAATAAAGCTGTTGCGGGGATCAATCGACGAAAACTCATAGCTAGTATCTCAAAGGAGCCATTTGGTCAATGGACTATTTAGATGAAGTGATAGAAAAATTGAGAGAATGGGCGCGCAAACTGATCGACAGTGTTTTTGGTCCGGAACCCGAACCCGAACCCGAACTAATCCCGATCCCCGTGCGCGATCACAGTCGATAAAGCCACCAGTAAAACAGAATATTGCGATAATATCAGTGCAAACTTACCATGAGTCTGCACTTGATTTTTAGGTGAAGCTAAGTCTAGCTTAATTTGGTGACTATTTGATTATTTAGTAACAATTCTTGACTGAGTAAATCTTCCACATTAATCCGCAGAAAACACTGATCATCAATCCAGAACTGCACTTTAATGCGATCTTTACCCCGGAAACCTAAAGGAGCGAGTTGAGCGATGGATCTTGCTCCCTCGCGATCATTTAAGGGTTGGACGCTAGTTTCTCCATTACTCAGGGAACGAGTAATTAATTTATCACCATCAAAATAAACCTCCATTGCTCCACTTTCTGTGCCTAATTCGCCGATAATTAACTCAATGCTAGGCTGATTGTCCACAGAAACACCTAGGACTAATTCCACGGGTTTTTCCATGGGATAGGGTTGTCCAGAGTTAATAATTGGATGCCAAGCGTGGGCATTTTTGCGACGATTCCAGTAACGAATGCCGTAGCTATGATAGAGAAAATCTTTGACTTGATAACCTTGGGCTAATTGTAACGCTCCCAAAGCGATCGCTTCAAAGGGTCGATCCTCTTTAATTTTACTACTATCAAAATACTGTCGCACCCAATCTTTTACCGCCGGAATTTGTACAGTTCCCCCAACTAATAACACCGCATCGATGTCGCTAACTTCAATTCCATTGCGTCTTCCCTGTTGCAAAACTCCCGTCATTAAATCATCTAATTGATTAAAAAAGTTTTGTTTTTGGAGAATATCGGTCAATTGTTCTCGATCTAAACTTAACTCGTAACTCTCGAAATTTTCCTCATCAAAATATACCTCCTCGGCGGTTAATTGGGAAGAAAGTTTAATTTTTAATCTTTCTGCTAGACGAGTAGTCAGGGAAGTTTTCGCTAAAGATTGCTTTTGGGCAAAATAATCGACAATCCAATCGTCGATATCTGACCCCCCTAAATTTGTCCCCGCCTTGGCTAAAACCCTCGCTAGTTTAGTTTTTTGGGCGGAATTATTGCCTAAAAGTTTTTCTCCCCACTTGAGAATAAAACCTTGATTTTTTTGAGGATTATCTAAATCTAATTGTACCAAAGAAAGATCGAGGGTGCCACCGCCAAAATCTACCACTAAAATCACTTGCTCACCCGTGGTTCCATAACCTAAAGCGGCGGCCGTGGGTTCATCAATTAGTCGAATTTGTTCGATTTCCCACCCCTGACAAACATTACTTAACCAATTGCGGTAACTTTCAAAACTATCGACGGGGACGGTTAAAACTAGAGATTGGGGGGTTTCCAGGGTGGTGTTTTTTAAGTTGTCGATGATGCTATCAAGAAACCATTGACCAACCCCCTCGAAACTGAGGACAGTTTCCTCTAATTCCGGTAAAAATCCTTGAATTTTTGCGCCGATACCTCGTTTAAAGCGACGAAAAAAACGCGGGTCTCGATCGATATCTAAACCCCGATCGCGCACTGCTTGACCGGCAATTACTTGCAGAGGATTGGCCGATTTAATATAGAGTAAACTGGGAATTAGGGGGGGATTGTCGGCTATTTGTTGGGATAACTCCGATAATTTGACGGTTTCGGCCCTATTTGTCGCCCCATTCCAACGAGTAATGACGGTATTACTGGTTCCGAAATCAATAGCGTAGAACACGATCGATAGTTTTTAGGTAAATTTAGTTAATTATTGGCTATTGTAACCTGTTATTTAGTGAAACCGCCCGATCGAGGTGGAAGTTTCCCAAAAAAATCGGGAATTTGTTCAGCGCAAGCTCAAGAATTCTGAGCAAAAACTTGACAAATAATCTTTAATAGTATATATGAGTTGCACCTGATCAAAGGATTATGTTAGCAGTTACTACCTCACCCGAAACCCTCTCCTTAGAAATTCCTAGCGCGATCGCTCTCTCTATCACCCTTGAACAGTTTGAAGCCCTTGCTGCGGTCAACCGTGACTTAAAATTAGAACGTACAGCCCAAGGAGAATTAATCGTGAATCCCCCGACAGGTGGCGAATCAGGACAGCGAAATTTTCGTATAACAGGACAATTGTTTCGCTGGTGCGAAGAAAATGAAGCTTTAGGGGTCGGGTTTGACTCTTCCACCGGATTTATACTACCAAATGGGGCGATTCGTTCTCCTGATCTATCTTGGGTGAGTCGAGAACGCTGGGAATCTTTAACTCCTAAGCAGAAAAAGGGATTTATTCCCCTCTGCCCCGATTTTGTGGTGGAATTGCGGTCTGAATCCGATAGTCTTGACAAATTACAGAAAAAACTGCTCGAATATAGGGAAAATGGCGCAAGGTTAGGCTGGTTAATCGATCCCCAGAATCGGCAAGTTGAAATTTATCGTCAGGGAAAGGAGGTAGAAATATTAGAAAATCCCACTGATTTGTCGGGGGAAGATGTTTTACCCAATTTTAGCTTAAATTTAAAGCTCTGATGTTTAAAGGGGTCATCCTGCGATATTTTGCCAATCTTTTTGAGATCAGGGAGTCGCTTCTAAATTATCTAAGAATTCCTTTTTCTAGGTCATCATCAAATGAGCATCGAAAAGTCTTTAGTTTCCTCATGTAAAAGTCTTTATCAAGAAGATTTCTACCGATGGTTACAAGAAACCGCTAATTTACTCAAAGAACATCGTTTTGAAAAATTAGACTTAGAAAATTTGATCGAAGAAATTGAAACGATGGGAAGGAGTGAAAAACGAGAACTAGAAAGTCGCTTAACCGTCATTGCCGAACATTTGCTTAAATTGACTTACTGGCTAACTGAAAAAGAAGCAAATGCTCAAGGGTGGCGCAGCACAATTGTTGAACAACGCCGACAAGTTCAACGCTTATTAAAAGAGAGTCCAAGTCTGAGAAGATTGATTCCTGAAATCTGGATAGATTGTTACCAAGCAGCCAGAGAAGATACTGTAAGAAAGTATCTTCTCTCTGCTGATTTATTCCCGATTGAATCACCCTTCACCCTTGCAGAAATCCTTGATTCTGACTATCTTCCTTAAAAATGAAGTTTGGTATTTTATCGATGAAGACAATGCCCAACAAAGCAAAGCGTTAAACGGCAATCACTACCTCTGATTTACCAAATCAAAGTAAGATTTAAACTAAATTCTGGCAGAATACTTTCCCCCGATAAACTCTCTGGATTAGTTAAAATTTCTACTGCCTGTCCTTGACGATAAATTTCTACTTCTCTCGTTTTTCTATTGATTAACCAACCTAAACGAGTCCCATTATCTAAATATTCCTGCATTTTTTTCCTAGTAGTTTCTAGGCTATCACTAGGAGACATTAATTCAATGACAAAATCGGGAGATAGAGGTAAAAATCTTTCCTTTTGTTGCAGGGTAATCGCGCGTCGTTTTGTATAGATGGTAACAGACAAAAATCCCTAACTGTTAATTTGGTGACGACGAACTGGCCTGAGTTAATCTGAGAGGAAGTGAAAAATCCTGTATTTT